>JAAXJV010000064.1:0-314 GCA_012269655.1 Pseudomonadales bacterium | reverse complement strand
CCGGTGGCGAGTCGATGTCGGATCTAGAGGCCCAGATCGATGCAGACAACGAGGGACAGCTATCGTAGGTCTCGGCTGGATAAAACTCGTTAACTGAGGGGCTCGCCTGGGCGCCCTCGGCCCGATCAACCTATAAAGAAATAAAATGAGATAAAATGTCATCTTATCTCAGCGCCTTCGTAGAATATCAATTCCAATTTAATTAAGCTTCGCTCAATTATTGCGAAAATTTTGAAGCGTAACTTCATACAAAAATATCATTAACGGAATAGGCGCAAGCCTGAGGCAATGAAGATGACTGTACGTATCGGTAT
>JAAXJV010000238.1 GCA_012269655.1 Pseudomonadales bacterium | reverse complement strand
GCTGGTTCAGCCATGTTGGCTTTGTCCTTCCTAATGGCGTTGAGCTTTCTGAATCCTGAAATTCGTCAACGCCCCATTTTGTTGGCCAAAGCATTCGCCGGTGGTGGAATGACATTTGGGCGTTTATTGATGGCGATCGGTACCGTTGGTCTGATCGTCGCAGTTCTGAGTGCAACAGGCTTACCATTAGAGTTTGCCAAAGTGATAAGCGCTAGTGCCGGTGACAATCTGTTATTCGCTCTGTGCCTTGCCGGTATTTCGGCTTTGGCGTTGGGCATGGGTATGCCTACGTTGCCAGCATATCTGACGATCGTGATTATTTTGGGGCCTGCGCTCATCGCTTTAGGGCTATCCCAACTCACTGCGCATTTTTTCGTATTCTATTTTGGTGTGGCTTCGGCCATCACTCCGCCAGTCGCCATGGCTGCCTTCGCTGCAGCTTCAATCAGTGGTGCTGGCGCCATTTCAACCGCAGTTCAGGCCACGCGAATTGGCATCGTGATCTTTGCCATACCTTTTATGTTTGCCTTCAATCCAGAAATGTTGATTGTTGCAGAGGCGGGAGGTGATTTTAGTTGGTTGGGCTTCGGCTGGATTTTGATTCGCCTGGCCATGCTGATCTATCTGCTGGCATCTGCGGCCAGTCGCTACGATCGCCATGCTTTGTCGCTTTGGGAAGTACTCGTCCGAATTGGAGCCGCGCTCTTGATGATTCACCCAGATTTAATTATTAGCTTACCGGCCTTTGCCGTCAGTACTGGACTGTTGTTGGCTCATTGGCTGTTCCACAGCAAATCTGAAAAGCGCGAGCTAGCGTAGTTCATGGCCCAATCAAAAGCTTTAAGGAAAATACTGTGCAAGAGCTAACTAATTATATTGCGGGCCAATGGCAAGTCGGGGAACGAACGTTTGTAAAAACCAGCCCTTTTCACGGCCAAGCGATTGCTACCGTGCACGAAGCCACTGAATCGATGGTGGACGAGGCGGTTAGGGCGGCTCATCGCGTTTCTATTGGTGACCGAGCAAGTGCTTGGGGCAATCTAGCAATGACTCAACGATTGGCAATCGTTGAGGATTTTGCCGGTCGGCTGATGGCGCGAGTAGACGATCTCGTGGAAGCAGAAGTTCAAGATACAGGTCGGAGTTATTGGCAGGCATGTAATTTTGACGGGGCACGAGCGGCAAAATTATTTCGAGCTTATGCCGCGGCTGCAGAAAATTTAGAGGACCGAAGCAAGAGTTTCTCTGGGGCTATGGGTAAAGCGATGTGGTACACCAATCGCCGTCCCAAAGGTGTAATCGGATGCATTACCCCATGGAACATGCCTCTATTAATGATGTGTATGAAAATTGCACCCGCTCTCGTTATGGGTAACGGTGTAGTTGCTAAGCCCTCCGAAGAAACGCCATCTTCCAGTGCCATTTTGGCCGAAGTCATTGCTGAGTCTGACATTCCTGATGGTGTGTTTTCCTTGGTCCACGGATTTGGCGCGGGATCCACTGGCGAGTATCTCACCCGTCATCCTCTGGTAAATGCATTTAATTTTACCGGCGAAAGTGCGACGGGCGTCCAAATCATGCAGGCCGCATCTGTCGGATTACGTGAGGTTTCTTTAGAGCTAGGCGGGAAGAATGCTGCATTAATCTTTCAAGATGCCAACATGGATCACGTGATCGATGGTGTCCGTCGCTCGTCATTCTTTAATGCGGGTCAGATCTGTTTTTGTACAGAGCGGGCCTACGTGCACCGATCTCGTTATGACGAGTTCATTGAAAAAATGGCCAAGGCAGCCAGCGACATTGTGATCGGCGACCTCCATCACGAAGGATTCAGTATTGGGCCTTTGGTAAGCCATGCTCATCGAGACAAAGTAAAGAACCTGTTGGATACCGTCGTTGAAGATGGCGGTGAATTTGTCGCCGGCGGCGACATCCCAAAATTCGGAGACGAGAGGGATAACGGCGCTTTCATTCTCCCTTCTATTGCTATTGGCCTGCCTGAAACTGCGCGGTTTGTTAAACAAGAGGCCTTTGGTCCAGTGCTACACATTGCGCCGTTTGACGACGAGCAAGAAGCAATTGATTTAGCAAACGACACGCAATACGGCTTAGCCACCTCGATCTGGACTGAGAACATTAGCCGGGCTCATCGAGTTGCTCCTCAAGTTCGAGTTGGACACGCATGGGTTAACTCTTGGCAATTAAGGGACTTGTTGAGCCCAATAAGTGGGGTCGGCGCCAGTGGGTTAGGCCGCGATGGGGGTCGTGACTCATTGGAGTTTTGTTCTCAACCACAAACCGTAACTGTACGTTTATTCGATCAATAAGGATTTTTGGACATGATAAAAAGTACTGATATGTCCGCTGGTGAGGCGATTTTACGTTCGCTCAAAATGAACGGCGTTGATTACTTATTTACTAATCCGGGCAGTGACTTTGCACCAATTATTGAAGCTTATGCCGGCGTGGAAGCACAGTATATTCCCAAGCCCGTAGTGGTGCCTTTTGAGAACTTAGCGGTCACCATGGCGCATGGCTATTATTTGGCCACGGGAGACATGGCCGCAGCGGCAGTTCATGTCAATGTGGGCTTAGCCAATTCCACCATGGGAATGATCAACGCACATTCAGATAATGTGCCAGTATTTTTGATGTCCGGAAGGAATCCTCTAACTGAGGGTGATCGCATGGGCAGTCGGCATACCCCCATTCAATATGGCCAGGAAATGTTCGATCAGACAGCCATGGTTCGAGAGACTGTCAAGTGGGATTATGAGCTCCGATATCCTGAACAAGCGGTACATCTTGTCAGTCGTGGGTGCGCGATTGCCAATACCCAACCACCTGGATCCGTGTACTTGTCCTTACCACGTGAACCTTTGTGCGAGCAAACTGCCGAGCCCGTCCGAGTCACTCAAGTACCGGCAGCACCCTCAGCACCGAATCTTGGCGAGATTGAAAAGGTTGCAAAGTTAATTGCTGAAGCGAAAAACCCATTAATTATCTGTTCTCGTGGAGATAAAGACGGCAAATTAAGTCGACTGATCCAGACGATTGCCAAGGAAAACAGTATTGCTGTCAGTGAAGTGTTTGTAACCCGAAACGTCTTACCGACTAATTTTGACCACGGAGTAGGAGGCAACATTGCCGCTCATTTGCCCAATGCGGACGTGGTGTTAGTCGTCGACACTCCAGTAGCATGGATCGAACACAAAGCGACACCTGCGCCTGATGCAAGGGTGATCCATCTCGGTGCTGATCCACTTTTCAATCGAATTCCGGTTCGAGGCTACCTGACCACAGACGCGATCATCAGTGATCCCGTGGAGGCCCTTGAAGCCTTACAGGCGGCGTTACCTGGTTCAGTTAACGAACAACGTCGAGCAGAAATCGTCAATAAACATCTTGCGTTTCGGCAGCGAATTAACAGTAAAGTTGAGGCTGGATGCGTGGGAGTGGCCAATAAGCCTTGGATTGGTAAATGTATATCTAAGATTTTGGGGGATGGCGTAGTTTTCTCAGAGCGAGGCGGTCCCCTGGGTTTGTTCGAGTTGGAGGGGCCCAACCAGTGGTTTGGCAATACACAAGCTGGAGGCTTGGGTTGGGGATTGCCAGCCGCCTTAGGATATCAGCTTGCTAACCGGGAAAAGCTGGTGGTTTGCATGATCGGTGACGGCAGTTATATGTTTGCCAATCCAGTTGCCTCGCATCAAGTGGCCAATGCATACGAATTACCAGTCTTGACGGTGGTATTGAATAACGGCAGTTACGACGCAGTGCGTATCTCTACGCTAGACGTGTATCCCGATGGACAGGCATCTGCTGCGCCACATGTGCCTATGGTGCCGTTTTCGCCAGCGCCAAGATACGGAGACATTGCGGCCGCAGCAGGGTGTTACGCAGAGACTATTCAGCGCGCGGAGGATTTGCCTGCCGCCCTAGATCGGGCTCTAAAGGTGATTCGGGAAGAACAACGTCCAGTCTTGCTTGATGTCAGCATTGGGCAGGATGACGGCGAGAAATAAGATGTCATCAACACTGGTGTTAATTCCGGGTCTGCTTTGCGACGAATTGGTTTGGCAGCCATTCGTGGAGCAATTGCCGTCAAGTCAAAAGGTTTTTATACCTTCTTTGGATGAGTTCAAGAGTTTGGCTGGCATGGCTGAGCACATCTTGCAGTCTGTCAGTGGGCCAATCATGGTTGCGGGGCACTCGATGGGGGCCCGGGTAGCTCTGGAGATCATTCGTTCTGCACCAGATCGGGTTGATCGTTTGGCGTTACTGGATACTGGAACGCACGACTACAGGGAAGGCGAGGGTGAAAAGCGTTTGGCCTTGGTCGAGCTTGGTGAAAAAAAAGGAATGAGGTCTCTTGTGGAACCTTGGTTGCTTCCTATGCTTCACCCTAAATTCCATCGTGACGATTCAATTTTATCGCCATTGGTAGGCATGTTAGGCCGCATGAATAGCGTGATCCATCGCAATCAAATAGAAGCATTGATTAACCGTCAAGAAGCGGACAGTGTGCTTACGACCATCAAATGCAAAACGCTAATCGTTGTCGGCCGGGAAGATGCCTGGAGCCCAGTGGAGCAGCATCAACGGATGCATGAGCGAATTAGCGGGAGTCGACTAGAAGTCATACCTGACGCAGGCCATTTTGCTCCATTTGAGCAGCCTTTCGCAGTGAACCAAGTGCTCAATGCTTGGTTGCAAGACTAAACAGAACCAGGAGTAATGTTTTGCCAATTGTTCATGTGGAAATGAAAGAGGGTCGCACCAAGGAGCAAAAAGCATCCATTGTGAGAAACGTTACTCAAGCCATGGTAGACAGCACTGGATGCAGTCACGAACGAGTCATGGTAGTCATTCGAGAGGTGTCGCCATTCGATTTGGGTGTGGGCGGGATCACCGTGGCTGAAAAACAGGGTCTGGAATAGCTTAGGGCGCCTAGCGAATCTAAAGAATTATGAGAAAACAGCCTAATTTCGTGATGATCGTTTCTGATCAACAACGTGCCGATTGGCTTGGTTGCTATGGCCATGAGGTGATCAAGACGCCTCATATTGATGCCCTAGCAGAACAAGGATTACGTTTCACGGATTTTCATACCGCTTCTCCTGTATGTATGCCAAACCGAGCCAGCATTATGACGGGTCGTTATCCTAGTGTGCATGGTCTGCGATACAACGGTTGTGCATTGTCCACTCGAGCCAACACCTTTGTTGAATTGTTACGGCAGTCTGGATATCAAACGGCAGCAATTGGGAAGAGTCATTTGCAACCCTTCACTCCGTTTTCGATAGACAGAAGTCATCAGCATTTCAACGAAAGCTTCACAGAAGCCTGGAAGGAGACGTTAGCACCGTACGTGCATGAGGAGCCTGGCCGTTACAATAGCAGTGGCCGGTATAGTTTCCCCAAGCCTTACTATGGCTATGATCATGTCGATATGGTCACCGGCCATGGTATTGAATGCAGTGGTCACTATCGGCAATGGTTAAATGAACAGACTGCTAACGCAGCTGAGTTGACTGACCCGACACAACAATTAGAGCATGACTACGGTGTGCCACAAGCTTGCCGAACGATCATGCCCGAGGCGCTATACCCCACCCGATACATTGAAAATCAGACGGTGGAATGGCTTAAGCATTCAGCGGATCCTGAGCAACCTTTTTTTCTTTTTGTGTCGTTCCCTGATCCACATCACCCATTCAATCCACCCGGCAAGTATTGGGATCGTTACAGACCGGAGCAGTTCGATTTGGATAATCCCGCCGAAGACATCGAAGAAAAACCGCCGATGTTGCAATACGCTTATGATCGACTTTCACAAGGGCTGTATCCCAATACGAGTCAAGAAAGTTTTATGGCGACGACACGCCATTGCAAAGAGGCGATGGCTCTAACCGCGGGAATGATCGAGATGGTAGACGATGCCGTAGGCTCTATTCATACGGCTTTGAGAGAAGCGGGGCTCGATGAGAACACGGTATTCATTTATACCTCTGACCATGGCGATTATTTAGGCGATGCAAACTTGCTGTTAAAGGGCCCGTGGATACGTACCAGTACCCACCAAGTGCCTTTTGTATGGCGAGATCCAGAGGCGCCTAACGGGCAAAAGACCGATGTGATGAGTAGTGCGATTGATATTGCCCCAACAATTCTTGCCCGAGCCGGTGTGCCCCCTTACTTTGGAATACAGGGGCGTGACTTACTGCAGGATGTAAAGACTGGCCAAGGTCGTCAACAATTGCTGATTGAACATAACGACAATGTGCCGCGAATGGGTTTAACGGCTCCATCGAGGAGCCGAACGCTTTATCAGAAAGAGTGGCGTCTCACCATTTATCCTGGTGAGGACTGGGGCGAGCTTTATCACACCGCGGCTGATCCTCACCATAGAAAAAATCTTTGGTTTGATACAGAGTTTGCGTTAAAGAAAGGGGAGTTGTTGGAACAACTCGCCTTAGAAATCACTGCCACAATGGACGAAAGCCCTCGTTCAATTCGCCGGGCATAGGATGATCATGATGACGGGCTACTGCACTAAGTTGGCAAAACTCAATCGCCATGTTTCTTGATCCTGCCCTCTGGTTAGGTGCCGCGTCACTGGTGTTGATTATGTGTTCAGGCGTCGGTGCGGGCGTCATCATCATTCCAATGATGGTGTCGCTATTGGGAATTGATCCGCTCGAAGCTGTGGCCACCGGTTCGATTTTTGCGGTCATTACCAAGGTGTTGATCTTGGCCGTTCAGCGAAAGGCAATTTCGGCCAATAAAGAGATCATCTTCGGCTTTCTGAAATGGGCACTACCGGCTTGTCTTTTAGCGGCCTTTATCGCCATGCAGGCCCGACATGCTTTTCCGCTTCAAACCGACACCTTCATCAAAGGTTTATTGGTCTTAGCTACGGGTTTAGCACTTTGGGCAATGTTTGACGCCCGGTTTTCAAACTGGGTGAACCGACAGTCGGGAACGCTCGGGAGTGCAGCTACAGGCAGCCTAGTCGGCTTAACGGGCGTGGGAGGTGGAGTTTTCGTCATTCCTTTAATTCTGTCTCAATACTCAACATCAATAAAAATTGCAGTAGCAGCGTCGATCCCGATTGGATTGGTTCTATCTGCGGCGACCGGCCTGATGCTGAGTCAGGGAGGCTTTGTTTCTTTGGCGACACTAGGCGCAATGACTTTAGGGGCAGTTGTTGCAATACCCTTAGGGATATTGGCTGTTCGCTTATTGCCCGAGTCGTGGATTAGATGGCTTGTGATCAGTCTGATTAGCCTGGCGCTATTGAATTCAATGACGGCCCTGATTGCCTAATCTCGGCTTTGGCTTTGGTAATCCAACACACACACTTTGGCGAACTCAATAAACGCCTGACTTTTGGGTTGACTTAAGCTGATTCGATTTGAAACGAAATATACGGGGGTTTGGGTGGGTAAGTTGATCTCAGTTGAGATTCGCTGCAACCAGCCCTTTGCAATCCAGGGCCTTGCGTAGAGATCTGGAATTAGGGCTATGTCTTGAATCGCATTGCTGGCGATAAATTCACGAATGCTTAGTGGGTCATCGACTATTTGAGCCTCATGCCAACTCGGATTAACCGTTGATTTCTCTGTGCTTGTATCTGCCTCTATCCCCGTAGCAGGGCGGTGGCGCCGATCCATCCATAGGCTGTTGTAGGGCAGTGTGCGGTCAAACCTTGGATGGCAGACTAACCATTGCTCGACGGTCAAAAAGCGTTGTGCGATCAGCTGAGATGAATTGAGCTCTCCCACTTCAATACTCAGATCAATGCCATCGCGCACCGGATTCGTGCTTTGCGGGGCTAATCGGATGTCTAGCTGAACATTGGGAAACTGCTTTCTAAATTTAGGTAGCTCAGGAATCAAAACTTCTCGCCCAAACGCAAGCGGGATGCTGACTCGCAGTAATCCGGTGGGTCCAGATGATTGGGATGCCAACTTCTCCAGACTGGTTTCTAGGGTTTGTAATGCAGGAGCGATATCCCGATACAAAGTCGCCCCGTCTTCAGTTAAATGCATGGCTCGAGTGTTTCGAATGAACAAACCACAGCCCAAGCTTTCTTCTAAACGCTTGAGGCTTCGGGATAGCTTTGATTTGGGCACGTCTAACTGAACTGCGGCGTTGGAAATATTGCCAGCGCGCACGATGTGGACAAAATTTCGAAGATCTTCAGTGTTGCTCATATGCAACAATGATTTCTAATTATTAATCTTTATGCAACCAAACAATCGAACTATGCTGGCGAAAAAATTGAGTGGTGAGTTATGGAAACCGGTTATCAAGATATCCCGGGCACTTATGTTCAGGACGGTGAACATTGCCGCAAGGGATATCACTTAAATCAATGCTTAATGACGTTGAACAAAGCCCATTGTCGGGAGGCCTTTCGTGCCGATGAAGCGGCCTATTTAGCGGGCTTCAAGCTGACCGAACCGCAACGCGATGCGATTCTAAAGCGTCAATGGCTCGAGATGTTGCGCTTAGGTGGAAATGTCTATTTCACCTTCAAGCTCGCTGCATTTGACGGTATGACCATGCAAGATTTAGGCGCAGCCATGTCTCGTGAAGGGATGAGCGGGGACGAGTTTAGAAAAATGATGCTGGACGGTGGACGCTCGATTGAAGGCAACCGTTACGTTTCTGAGTGGGAGCAAAACTGATGGCGAAAATCGTACATGGCATGGGGAGCCCCCATGTCCCCTCAATCGGCGCCGCGATCGATCACCACAAGGAAGCCGAGGAATACTGGAAGCCCTTTTTTGACGGAATTGAGCCGGTACGCGATTGGCACAAAAACAATCTCCCGGACACCATCATTTTGGTTTACAACGACCACGCAAGCACCTTTAGTTTGCAAACCATTCCAACCTTTGCGTTAGGCCTGGCCGATGAATTCGAACCGGCAGACGAAGGGTATGGCCCGCGCCCTGTGCCGGTAGTAAAGGGCGACCCTGAGTTAGCCTGGCACTTAGCAAACGTACTGGTCTCCGACGAGGGATTCGACCTGACCTTGTGTAACGAATTGGACGTGGATCATGGGCTCACGGTTCCCTTGTCGATTGCCTACAATCGCCCGGACGCTTGGCCCGTTAAGGTGATTCCGTTAGCCGTCAATATGGTTCAAGCCCCGCAGCCGAGTGTGAAACGCTGCTATGCGTTGGGTAAGGCCATCGCCCGAGCCGTGGCTAGTTTTCCCGGCGAACGCAACGTAGCCGTGTGGGGAACCGGCGGCATGAGTCATCAATTGCAAGGTGAGCGTGCGGGTTTGTTGAATGTCGAATACGACGCGCAATTTATCGAAGATCTGGTCAATAACCCCGACTCGTTAGAAGGTTTAACCTATACCGAGCTGCTGCGTGAAACCGGTTCTGAAGGCGTTGAATTGGCTATGTGGATGATTATGCGCGGTGCATTACCGCTCGAAGTACAAGAACAATACCGGTTTATGCATCGACCGGTTTCGAACACCTCGTATGGGGTCACAATTTTGAAGAATGGGGAACTATAAATGATAGGCATAGCGGTTATTGGGGCAGGCGCCTTTGGTCAAAAGCACATGGATGCCATCGCCCAAATTGATGATGCTGAGGTCATCACCATTATGGGGCGTCGCGAGGAGCAGATTCGCGGTATCGCAGAGCAGTTCGGGATTGCCAATTACACCACCGATTTTGACGAGGCGATTAACACGCCCGGCGTTGACGCCGTCATCATTGCGTCACCAACACAGTTGCACGCGCAACAGGGCATTGCCGCGATGCGTGCCGGTAAGCACGTCATGATCGAAATTCCTATGTGCGACAGCGTGACGGATGCCGAGGCTCTGTGTGAAGTGCAAAAAGAAACGGGGATGGTCGCAATGGCTGGACATACCCGTCGCTTTAACCCCAGCCATCAGTGGGTACATAACAAGATCGTAGCTGGAGATTTGAACATTCAACAAATGGATGTGCAGACGTACTTTTTCCGCCGGACCAATACCAATGCCAAGGGCGAGCCGCGTTCGTGGACGGACCACTTGCTGTGGCACCATGCTTGCCACACCGTCGATCTGTTTGCCTATCAGACCGGCGAAGAAATTGTACAGGCGCAAGCCATTCAAGGGCCTAAGCATCCTGAACTTGGAATCGCGATGGACATGTCAATCCAGCTCAAGTCGGCCAGCGGGGCGATCTGTACACTGTCGCTGTCGTTTAATAACGATGGCCCGCTGGGCACGTTCTTCCGCTACATCTGTGACAACGGAACCTACATTGCCCGTTACGATGATCTGGTCGATGGGCGAGAAAATCCCATTGATGTCAGTCAGGTGGATGTTTCAATGAACGGGATTGAGCTGCAGGATCGAGAATTCTTGAGCGCCATTCGCGAAAACCGCGAGCCGAATGCCAGCGTTCATCAAGCTGCCGCGGCGATGAGAGTGCTGGGTGCGCTTGAAACCCAGTTGGAAGGGTAACGATAAACATAGAGGCCTGAGCCTCGCCGGCCGGGCCTCGTTTTTCTAAACTCTTCTGGACAGAATTTCTTCGCTGAGCTGGGTGAAATCTTCGCCATCAACCTGCAACGCCAGCTCACCCAATCGTTGTTGCCAGGCGACCGTCGCCTGAGTCATTTCGTTGGGCAATTCTGCTTCAGCAACCGTTATGGCAACCTCGCGCATTTCGGCTGCTCGGCGGATTCCGTGTTGCGCCATGCGCTCTAGGTTGTAACCGCCTCGCTTCATCCAATCGAAACCCGGGAAACTTCCGTCTAGTGACGCGATAATGGTGTCATCGATGCCGAGTTTTTTGGCTGTTAATAAGCACTCAGCGGTCAAGGCCTCCATGCCCTTGATCATAATTGAGCGGGTCATCTTGACCGCGCTGGCCTGGCCGATCTCGCTTGCAAAATACTTGGCGTTGTAGCCATGTGACGACAGCCAGTCGCACAGTTCGGCCGCCTGCTGACCTGAGAGCAGCAGCGGTGTGTTGATCCTAGCGGGATTGACGGGGCTCATAATCGCCACATCCACCAATTTGCCGCCATGCTGTTCGATGATCGCTGCGTTGCGTTTTTTTGTGCCTGGTGAGCAGGAGTTGCACTCCAAATAGACGGCGCCTTTCTTTAAATGCGGTGCGGCCGCTTCGCAGGCTGGCTGTGCTTGATCCGCCGTGACCAAGCTAATCACGAGGTCAGCTCCAGATACTGCGTCCTCAACAGAGTCGGCCGGGCGCATATTCAAGCTTTCAATGCGTTCGCGCATGCCATGTGAATCATCCAGCAGCTTGATGTCCCAGACACCCTGGATCTGCTCGCGCAACGGTTCACTCAGCGCCTCGGCTGCCTCACCGCACCCGATTAATGTAATATTAAACATTGGGTTAGACTCCTGAATTAAATCGTTTTGCCTGCTCGGACCAAGCTAATCACGAGGTCAGCTCCAGATACTGCGTCCTCAACAGAGTCGGCCGGGCGCATATTCAAGCTTTCAATGCGTTCGCGCATGCCATGTGAATCATCCAGCAGCTTGATGTCCCAGACACCCTGGATCTGCTCGCGCAACGGTTCACTCAGCGCCTCGGCTGCCTCACCGCACCCGATTAATGTAATATTAAACATTGGGTTAGACTCCTGAATTAAATCGATTTGCCTGCTCGGTAAGCAGGGTCAGAAAACGTTGTTGTGCCGCAGTCGGGATAAAGTTGTCACGCACCGTGTAGCCAATTTGACGATAGGCACCGGCCACCTCAATGGGCAGAAGATGCAAATCCCCGTTGCGAATTTCTGCGGTCACCATGTGATAGGACACCATGGCGACCATTTCGGTGTTTTTTAACAGATCCAGCATCACTTCATGCGAACTTGATTGAATAATGCGCTCAGGCAGTGGTAGGTCGCTGTCGATGAATTGGCGTTCGAAGATATTGCGCATGGGTGTGCCAGGACGGTTGATCCAAAAGCACTCATCCTTGATCTCACGTAAAGTTAATTCACTGGATTTTGCCAAGTGGTGTTGGCTACCCACGACCCAGGCCACCTCGGATTCAAACAGGGGAATTTCCTTCACCTTGGCTTCGCTTAAATTGCCCCGCAACGCACCGACCAGCACGTCTAGATCGCCACGCAACAGTCGATTGAAAAGATCTTCATACGGACCTTCATCCAAGCGTACGTTGGCGTCGGGGTATTGGCCTAAAAATTCGGTTAAGCACTTTGCGATCAATCGATGTCGTGCCAAAGGCAAGCAGCCGAGCGTCAAACTGACTTGAGACTGACTGCTCAGCATTCGTATTTCTTCGATGCCTTGGCGTAACTCGCCAAAGGCTAACTTGGCTTGGTTGGCCAGCCTGTTCGCCCGAGCGGTTACGCGGATGCCCGTGCGACCTGGCTGTGTAATCTCGATGCCGCTCCAGGCCTGAAGTTCGCGAATTGAGCGGTGCACTGAGCTATGCGAGATGCCCAACTGACGACCCGCCAGCGCGTAACTTCCGGATTCAGCCAGTTGAATTAGGGCTCGTAGCTGTGTCGTGTTCAAACTTCGCAGCAATCGGGAAGGGTTCAACCGTTGCTCTCTGGAAGCCTGAGAGAACCCTTCTGTTAGCAATGAAATGGCCCGCTTTGTTCGGCGAATAAATATTTGCCCCGCCTCATTGGGGTGTAGCCCTCGACCGGATCGGTCGAACAGACGCTGGTCGATGAGTTTCTCAATTTTGGTGACTGCTTGAGTGACCGCCGGTTGAGACAAGTGAACAATTTCAGCAGCACGGCTAATCGATTCGTGTTCTGCGACCGATAGCAAGCAATAAAGATGTTTGAAATTTAGCGAGGCGGCGTTCATGTTTTGACTTTAAACCTTCCGGCACTGTCTTGTCGAACTTATGCCCCCAAAACTATA
>JAAXJV010000244.1 GCA_012269655.1 Pseudomonadales bacterium | reverse complement strand
GGGTTTCTTCTTCCACATCCAGCATACTGGCGCGCTGGATCTGCGCAAAATTGCGCACTTGTTCCTGAGCGAATGCAATATCGTCCAAGTTTTCTTGGGTCAGCTCTTTATAACAAGCGTCAATCTGCTCACGGGTTAAACGTAAATTGTCCGCTTCGAATTTATCGAACTTTGCTGTGTATTCCTTTACGGCGGCATCACCACGCTCTTCGATATCGCGAATGATGTCCGACACAATTTGCTGTACTTTTGCATCATCCTCGCGACGCAGTGACTCTTCCCGTCCGTGCTTCAAGATTTTTGCCATGGGGCTCTCCGATGGGATCGTTTTTATCATTGGTTGTCGCTATCGTAGTGGCCAGTGCATCCGAATGCAATCATTCGGGTGGCCACCCAACTATTACTTCAATATGAGGTCGACATGAACGCTCGCTTAGAGGGAAAAACTGCACTGATAACCGGAGCTGGCAAAGGACTGGGTCGCGGCATTGCGCTGGAATTTGCCCGCCAGGGCGCACAGGTTTATGCGTTAGCTAGGACCCAGGCTGACCTGACCAGCCTGGAGAATGAGCATACCAACATCACAGGCTGCGTCGCTGACGTCCTCAGCGACGCAGCCTTAGAGCAGATACGCCAGCTCGGCCCCATTGATATTTTGATGAACAATGCTGGCACCAACCAGCCCGAGCCCATCAATGAGGTATCTGATGAGACGCTGGATCGAGTCATGAATTTAAATGTTCGCAGTGTTTTTCGAGTGACGCGCACCGTTCTGGAGCAAATGAACGACGGCGGCAGTGTGATCCATATGTCCAGCCAGATGGCCCATGTCGGAAGCCCGGGACGCACCGTTTATTGCATGACCAAGGCGGCGCTTGAAGGCTTAACAAGAGCCATGGCTGTCGAACTGGGCCCGCGCCGAATTCGGACCAACACCTTGTGCCCAACCTTCGTGTTAACTCCTATGACCGAAAGTTTTTTCGAGAATCCAGAATTCGCCGCGATGGTTGAGCAAATGATCCCAATGCCAGGATTACCCACGCCTCAAGACATTGCTGATGCAGCGGTCTACCTAGCCAGTGACGAAAGCCGATACGTAACCGGCAGTGCATTGCGAATCGATGGGGGTTGGACAGCGCGTTAGACCTGACAATCCGAGCACAAACCGTAGATCACATGGACGTGATCACTGACTTCGAAGCCATAGCGCTCAGCAATCTCGTGTTGACGCTTTTCAATGACTTCGTCCACGTACTCAATCACTCGACTGCACTTGGTGCAGACCATGTGGTCGTGGTGTTCTTCATCAGCCAGCTCAAAGACCGCCGTGTTGCCCTCGAAGCTATGCCGCTGAACCAAACCGGCGGACTCGAACTGCGTCAACACACGATAAACCGTCGCCAATGAGGCGTCTGCCCCGTCTTCGCGAAGTGCGGTCCAAATTTCCTCTGCACTCAAATGACGGTCTTTGGCCGACTCCAGATGCTCAAGCACCTGCACCCGCGGTCCGGTAATTTTCAATCCGGCGTTTTTTAGCTCTTCGCGAATACCTGACAAATGCCCGACTCCATGTTAAAAACGCTCCCAGTCTAACCAACAGGACCTCGACGTGCCAAAACTATTGCTTGCCATCGGCATTGTTTCATTGACCGCCTGCGGCCAGTTTCCCGGGGTTTACAAGATACCGGTTGAACAAGGCAATCAAGTGTCACAGGCCGACGTCGACGCCATCGAGATAGGCATGAGCCGCGAGCAAGTCAGATTCCTTATTGGCACTCCAATCTTTATTAATCGTTTAGAAAACGACCGTTGGATCTACGTTCGCAGGCAAACCTTGGGCGACACAACACTGGAATCGAGCAAGATCGAGATCCGTTTTCAAGGTGATGCTGTCGTCGATATTCGCCAAATCCAGTGAGCCCTTTTCGCCTGATCCTGACGAGGCTTGGGCGCTATCCTAAGCAGCTCATTGCTGCCTGCTTGGCACTGATTATCACCGCAGGGATCACGCTATCGCTCGGTCAAGGTATTCGCTGGGTTATCGACCGTGGCCTCGCTGCAGATGACGTCGAAAACTTGAAACTCGGCCTCGCTTTTTTGATGGCCATTTCGATCATTATGGCCATCGGCACCTACATTCGTTTTTATATGATGTCCTGGCTGGGTGAGCGGATCAGTGCGGATCTTCGATTTATGGCGTTTAACCACTTACTCGAGCAGCATCCTGACTATTTCGACAATACCCAATCTGGCGAGATCATGACTCGGATCACCACCGATGCCAGCATTCTTCAATCCCTGGTGGGATCCTCCATTTCGATGGCGCTGCGCAATGTGTTGATGAGCCTCGGGGGACTGTTCATGATGCTCACCACCAGCCCAGCATTAACCGCCTTAATACTGATCACCGTGCCCGTAGTGTTGGTGCCGATTTTGATCCTGGGCCGACGTGTGCGCGCTTTAAGTCGAGCCTCACAAGACCGGCTAGCTGACGTCGGCCAAAACGCGGGTGAGGCCCTAGGAGAGATTCGAGCGGTACGAGCATTTGGTCAGATAGCAGCGACCCAGAACCGATTTATCGAGTCCGTCGAAGCCGCTTTTCAGGTCGCCCGTCGGCGCATCGCGCAACGCAGCGCTTTAATTGCGGCTGTCATCGTTTTGGTCTTTTGTGCCCTGTCAGTCATGTTGTGGGTTGGGGGTCAGGCCGTCATCAATCAGACGCTAACCCCGGGAGAATTATCGGCCTTTGTTTTCTATGCCCTGCTGGTAGCGATGGGGGCTGCAACGCTGGCGGAAGTGATCAGCGAGGTCCAGCGCGCCTCGGGCGCCACTGAACGATTAGCCGAGTTTATTACCCTGCCAACGCCTCGGGCCTTTGGAAAAGACACTTTCCCCCAAAACGAGCCCATCCGGTTTTCAGACGTTCACTTTCGCTATCCAAGCCGCCCCGACCATCCCATCCTGCAGGGGCTGAATTGCGAATTTCTGCCCGGTCAAACCACCGCCATCGTGGGTAGCAGCGGCGCAGGAAAATCCACGCTGTTTGAACTCATGTTACGTTTTAGATCGACGGACAAGGGTCTAATCCAGGTCGGCCAAAGCGAACTGCCACAGATTTCAGAGACCGCGTTGCGCGAGGCCATCAGCACGGTTCCACAACAGCCCACCTTATTCAGCGCCAGCA
>JAAXJV010000051.1 GCA_012269655.1 Pseudomonadales bacterium | reverse complement strand
GTGATTAGCCGATCCATTCAGCCTTTTCGATGATGACGTCTTCCACGGGAACATCGGCGTGTGGGCCGCGACGACCGGTTTCGACGGCAACAATGGCGTCGACGACGTCCATGCCTTCGGTCACTTGGCCGAACGCGCAGTAACCATAGCCCTGCATAGTTTCGCTAGAGAAGTTCAAAAAGTCGTTGTCGACGACGTTGATAAAGAACTGGCTTGTTGCGCTGTGTGGCTCCATGGTGCGGGCCATTGCAATGGTGCCACGATCGTTCTTCAATCCGTTGGCGGCTTCATTTTGAATCGGAGCCTGTGTCGCTTTTTGTTCGAACGAGGTATCAAAACCACCGCCTTGAACCATGAAGCCAGGGATGACTCGATGGAATAGGGTGCCATCGAAGTGGCCGCTTTCGACATAAGACTTAAAGTTTTCGCAGGTGGCGGGAACTTTGTCCATCGCCAGCTCTAGCTTGATGATGCCCATGCTGGTGGTCAGCTGAATCATTCAAAAGGCTCCAGTTAATTAAAAGACGCGTTATCATACGCTTTTTTATAAGCGAACGCAGACCCGATGCTGATATTTGACACACTCGCCGGCCAAAAGCGCGAATTTACACCCTTGAATGCCAATAAAATTGGCATGTATGTCTGCGGAATCACCGTTTACGACCTGTGCCATATTGGGCATGCACGGGTCATGGTCTCCTTTGATGTGATCGTCCGATACCTGCGGTCACAGGGTTACGAGGTCAATTACATTCGAAATATCACGGACGTTGACGACAAGATCTTTGCCCGTGCCTCTGAGCGAGGCATTCCGTTTGATCAGTTAACCCAGCAATTTATCGACGCCATGCACGTCGATTTGGCAGCACTGGGGTGCGAACCTCCCAGTGCTGAGCCGCGCGCCACGGGCCACATGGCTGAAATCATTGCGTTAATCGAGCGTTTGATACAAGCCGGGGCCGCTTATCAGGGGGAGTCGGGTGATGTGTATTTCCGAGTCTCTGCCTTTGATGATTATGGCAAGCTGAATAACCGCAAACTAGAAGACATGTTGGCCGGTGCTCGGGTTGATGTGGCGAGTGACAAAGAATCTGCCGCTGACTTTGTTCTTTGGAAGGCCGCCAAGGCAGGCGAAGCGGCTTGGCCGTCACCCTATGGTGATGGGCGTCCTGGTTGGCATATTGAGTGCAGTGCAATGAGTATGAAGGCACTTGGCGAGACCTTTGATATTCATGGCGGTGGACCGGATTTGAAATTCCCGCATCACGAAAACGAAATCGCTCAATCCGAGGCGGCGACGTGCAAACCCTACGCGAATTATTGGATGCATGCCGGCGCGGTTCGGGTGGATAACGAGAAAATGTCTAAGTCACTCGGCAACTTCTTTACGATCCGAGAGGTACTCGACAAATACCATCCCGAGGTGGTTCGTTTCTTTTTGCTGAGTTCTCATTACCGTGGGCATATCAACTACAGCGACGCGGGGCTAGAGCAGGCCGCCGAGAGTCTGTCACGGATTTATCGGGCTTTGCGCGACCAAGCCACGGGACCCGCCAGCGAGTCATGGGTTCAGAAATTCGATGCCGCCATGCAGGATGATTTCAATACGCCGTTGGCCTTAAGCCAGGTGTTTGAGGCCGTTCGAGAAATCAATGTGACAGGGGATCCAGCGCTGGTCGGATTTATTCAACACGTTGGTAACGTGTTTAATTTGTTTCAGCAAGATCCGGCCACTTTCACCGTACGTATCTCAGATGCCGTCGAGTTGGACGAAAGCTGGATTGCTGAGCGCATCGAAGCCCGGGCCCAGGCAAAGCGGGATCGAGATTTTGAACAGGCCGATGCCATTCGCACCGAGTTGGCTGAAGCAGGCGTTGAAATCGAAGACAGTCGAGAAGGAACACGCTGGTCGTACAAATGAGTCTTGCCAGCGGCACGCAAAAGCACTACAGTGCGCGCCGCGTTGAGCAGTCGTCTCAACCTGTCGGAGTATAGCGCAGCCTGGTAGCGCATCTGCTTTGGGAGCAGAGGGTCGGGGGTTCGAATCCCTCTACTCCGACCATTTTTCTAGTCTTCCGGTGACTCAAACTTTTCTGTCTTAAAACTCAGAAAAGTTGTAAGTTCTGCTAGACAGGAATAGGGCGCAACGCTATATTGCGCCCCGCTTAACACAGAGCGCTCGTAGCTCAACCGGATAGAGCACCCGCCTTCTAAGCGGGTGGTTGCAGGTTCAAGTCCTGCCGGGCGTGCCACTGCTCGGCTAGGGTGAGTGTTAGGTTCAGTGGTGGGTGTAGCTCAGTTGGTAGAGCCCCGGATTGTGATTCCGGTTGTCGTGGGTTCGAGCCCCATCATCCACCCCACTTTCGCGGTCGTGGTGGAATTGGTAGACACGCCAGATTTAGGTTCTGGTGCCGCAAGGTGTGAGAGTTCGAGTCTCTCCGACCGCACCATTCATCCTCAGGATGCATCAATAAAGCGCTTTTGGCGCTTTTTTTGTGCCTGAAAATTGCGTAATGCTTGAACACTGAGGGTTCAATCTCTATCCTTCGCGCCCTTAATTTATCGAAAAACCACACGCAGGAGCCAACAAGTGCAAGTCAGCGTAGAGAACACGAGCGCCCTAGAGCGCCGCCTGACCGTATCCGTCCCTTCAACCGACGTCGATGCTCAGGTAGAAGCCAAACTACAGCAGACCGCCAAAACGGTTCGTATTGACGGCTTCCGTCCGGGCAAGGTGCCCATGAAAATTGTCCGTAAACGTTACGAAGGCGCGGTTCGCCAAGACGTTTTGGGTCAAGCCATTGAGCAAGCGTTTTATCAGGCCGTTGCACAAGAGAACTTGCTCCCTGTGGGTCAGCCCAACATCGAGCCGGTTAATATGGAAGCGGGCAAGGACCTCGAGTTCGTTGCAACATTCGAAGTCTTCCCGGAAGTTGAGTTGGCCGATCTGAGCGGTGTAGAAGTCGAGCAGGCTGAATCGAAAGTTATGGCGGCCGACGTCAAGAAGATGATCGAGAACCTGCGTGAGCAAAAGAAAGAGTGGAAAGAAAGCCCCCGCGCCGCGGTCAAAGAAGGCGATCGAGTCACCATTGATTTCTTGGGCAAGGTCGACGGCGAAGCTTTTGATGGCGGCGCAGCCGAAGGTCAAACGCTTGAAATTGGTTCAGGTCAGATGATCCCCGGGTT
>JAAXJV010000115.1:1173-3188 GCA_012269655.1 Pseudomonadales bacterium | reverse complement strand
GGGAATGTCGTTGGAAGACGTGTTCCAGCTGACCAAGATCGACCGCTGGTATTTGGTTCAGATTCAAGAAATTGTCGAAATTGAAAACAATCTGGCCAGTCAGCCGCTGTCACAGATGACGGCGCAGGACATGCGCGCACTGAAGCGTAAAGGCTTTGCCGATAAGCGTTTGGCCGATTTGCTGGGTGTTAGTCAGCGTGAAGTGCGCCGTAAGCGTCAGGGCTTGGGTGTTCGTCCCGTATACAAGCGGGTGGATACTTGCGCTGCAGAATTCGATGCCTCGACGGCTTACATGTACTCCAGTTACGATGAAGAGTGTGAAGCTAATCCGACCGATAAAGACAAGATTATGGTGCTCGGTGGCGGTCCGAACCGTATCGGTCAGGGTATCGAGTTTGACTATTGCTGTGTTCACGCGGCGCTTGCGATGCGTGACGATGGCTACGAAACCATCATGGTCAACTGTAACCCCGAAACCGTATCTACCGATTATGACACCTCGGATCGTCTGTATTTCGAGCCGCTGACGCTCGAGGACGTGCTCGAAATTGTCGAAGTCGAAAAGCCCAAGGGCGTGATCATCCAGTTTGGCGGCCAAACGCCTTTGAAACTGGCTCGTGCATTGGCTGAAGAGGGTGTGCCGATTATCGGAACCTCGCCCGAGGCTATCGACCGGGCTGAAGACCGTGAACGCTTCCAGCAGATGGTAGAGCGTTTGAATCTACGTCAGCCCCCCAATGCGATCGCGCGCTCGACCCAAGAGGGTGTATTGCTGGCTGAAAAGATTGGCTTCCCCTTGGTGGTGCGCCCCTCTTATGTTCTGGGTGGCCGCGCGATGGAAATTGTTTATTCGATTCCTGACCTAGAGCGCTATCTGCGTGATGCGGTGGTGGCCAGTGATGATGCGCCGGTATTGCTGGATCGCTTCCTAGATCAGGCCATCGAAGTCGACGTCGACTGCGTTTCTGACGGTCAGCAGGTCGTCATCGGCGCCATCATGCAGCACATTGAACAAGCAGGCGTGCACTCGGGTGATTCGGCGTGTTCGTTGCCTCCTTATAGCCTGTCTAAAGACATCCAAGATGAAATCCGCGATCAAGTTAAGCGCATGGCGGTGGAATTGGGCGTTGTTGGATTGATGAACGTGCAGATGGCCGTCCAAGGCACCGACATTTACGTGATCGAGGTGAACCCCCGCGCCTCACGGACCGTGCCTTTTGTATCCAAGGCAATCGGCCCGAGCCTGGCGAAAATTGCAGCGCGCTGCATGGCAGGTCAAAGCCTAGAGAGCCAAGGATTTACCCAGGAAATCATTCCGCCCTATTACTGCGTGAAAGAATCTGTCTTCCCATTCGCTAAGTTTCAGGGTGTCGATCCCATCTTGGGGCCGGAAATGAAATCGACCGGCGAAGTGATGGGTGTCGGCGAGAGTTTCGCTGAAGCCTTTGCCAAAGCCACCGCAGGTGCTGGCGAAAAGGTTCCCGAATCTGGGCGTGCCTTTATCTCGGTGCGTGAAGGTGACAAGCCCGGCGCCGTGAATTTGGCTCGTGATTTGTTGGAGCTAGGTTTCAAGGTCTGTGCAACTCGCGGTACTGCGCAGGTCATGGCCGATGCGGGTCTCGATGTTGAAGTGGTCAACAAGGTCTTAGAAGGCCGGCCTCATGTGGTCGACATGCTGAAGTCGGACCAGATTCAGTTCGTGGTGAATACCACCGAGGGACGCCAGGCCATCAACGACTCGGCCCAGATCCGTAAGGCTGCACTGGCTAACAAGGTTTGCTACACCACGACGCTGTCCGGCGGTGAAGCCTTGGTCAGTGGTCTGAAGTTTGGTGAACAGCGTGAAGTGCGCAGTCTGCAAAGCCTGTACGCACGGTCGGGTTCATGAAGGTTATTCTGCCCGGCATTATGGGGCGCATGGGCAAAGTCCTGTGCGAAGCGGTCTCGCAACACGACGCGTTGTCGCTTGCGGGCGGCACAGTGCGCCCCGGTTCGACCTTTGCGGGTCAAGATGC
>JAAXJV010000115.1:0-1073 GCA_012269655.1 Pseudomonadales bacterium | reverse complement strand
TGGTGGGTGAGCACTCGGACATTGAAGTTATCGAAGCACACCATCGTCACAAAAAAGATGCGCCCTCTGGGACAGCGGTTCGCCTGGGTGAAGTGCTGGCGGATGCCATGGGCTGGCAGCTCGATGATGTGGCGGTGTATGGCCGCGAAGGCATCACCGGCGAGCGTCCTCACAAGCAAATTGGTTTTGAAACCATTCGCGCCGGAGACGTGTTTGGTGACCACACGGTCTTGTTCGCGGCCGAGGGTGAGCGAATTGAAATTACGCATAAAGCCAGCAGCCGAATGACCTTTGCTAAAGGGGCGGCCCGCGCAATGGCTTGGTTGGCGGACAAACCCGCGGGCTTATACAGCATGGATGATGTGCTGGGTCTTTAAGCGCCCTACTTGATCCTTTCTAGCTTGACCGTACATACCGGTAACGAATCAAAAAGGTGCTCGGTATGTTCGGTTTGTTCAAAAAAGATCCAAAGAAAGCCTTAGAAAAAGAGCGGGCAGTGCTGTTGGAGCAGGCGATGAAGGCGCAGCGCAATGGAGACATTCGTACCTACTCCGAATTGAGCGAAAAGGCCGAGGCGCTGTTCAAGCAAATACAATCGCTATAGCGTCACGGTAAACCTCGTCGACTTCGATACAGTTAAGGGATGACATTTACCAGCGTCCTATACATCGAAGACGATCCGGACACGCGCTTCTTACAAGCGCGCTTATGGCGAAAATTTGATGGCTATGTCGAAGTCGCATCGCCCGAGCAATGGGGTGCTCTGCAGGCCAGTTTTGAGTGGGTTGTGTTGGACTTCCACTTAGGGGCTGAAACAGCATTGGATTGGATTCCAAAGGTCAGAGCACGCTTCCCAGAAGCACAGATAGCCTTATTGTCGAATCTGGATCTCCGGCATCCCAACGTTCAGCAGATAAAAGCCTTCGGTCTACAATCATTTTTTAAGCCGATGCCATTAGAAACCTTGATCGAATGGACCTCCACTACAGTCTCAAATAAGGGCTGAGTTATACTGCGCACCCAGCACAGGAATTCCACATGACATTGTCTACCGATCTCTTGGTCCACATCGG
>JAAXJV010000106.1 GCA_012269655.1 Pseudomonadales bacterium | reverse complement strand
AAAGTACTCTTGCCGCTGCCCGAGGGTCCAATGATGGCCACCGACTCGCCGGGGTTGATGGTCAGGTTGACCGACTCCAATATGGTGAGAGACTCTTCTTCGAGCTGGACCCGCTTGGCGAGGTCCTTAACCTGCAGCACCGCAACACTGGGAGCATTCATGCGTATTTTCCTAATCCTTATCAGCCTGTTATCACCCTGGGCACTTGCCCAAGGGCCGATCATGGTGTTTGGCGACAGCCTATCTGCCGCCTATGGTTTAGACGAGGAACAGGGCTGGGCGTATCTGTTGCAAGATCGTTTATCAGACAGTGGGGATGAACGCGAGGTGATCAACCTTAGCGTCTCGGGCGAAACGACCGGCGGAGGCTGGGCTCGTCTACCGGATGCACTCGAGGTCTATCGCCCTAGTATCTTGGTGTTAGAGCTCGGTGCCAATGACGGTTTGCGCGGATTATCTGTAAAACGCATGCAACGAAACTTAACCAATATGGTAAGTGCGGCCCAAGACAGTGGAGCCCAAGTCCTCATGCTGGGCATGCGACTACCACCGAGTTACGGAAAACGCTACGTGCAGGCCTTCGAGGCGGTCTTTCCCCGGGTAGCTGAAGAACAAAACGTGGCATTGATGCCTTTCTTTTTAGAGTCGATTGCCCTGCGCGATGAACTTTTCCAAGAAGATCGGCTACATCCAACGGCCCCGGCGCAACCCATTCTATTGGATGAAGTCTGGCGTTTCCTTGAGCCGATGCTCTAACTGATCATGGAATTCTAACAAATAGGGGTCCGTCATCCCCGAGATGTGGTCCAGCGCCCGCTGATACTGCTCGTAAAGCGAAAGCGACTCGTCGGGCAAATCTCGTTTCAGCACGCTCAGTGTGATCGCGGCCCTCTGACTGAACCCGTGACGCTGACGACCGGCCAAGAAGCGTTCGTATAACGCGCCCATCATGGCGCCTAAAATCGTTTGCAGTTTGGTGTGTGCTCGCGACTGATGCAGCTGTTTCTCATCAGATGAATAGACATGGGCGGCGGCAAATCGCTTGAGCGTTCTGGCAATCTGATTTGGATCGCCCACGCTCATTACATCGCCGACTTCTTCTCCGCGCATGATGGGCTCATAGCACTGCTGAAAACCACGAAGGGTGGCCTCTTCCATCTGATCGATTAACAACCCCCGACAGCGATACAGAAATTGATGCTCGTTCAGCGGCTGGAGCGATCTATGCTGAGCTGGATCAATCAGCGGTAGAAACAGGTCGCGCGCTTGCTCAAACGGAAGAACCCGCATCTCAACCGCATCCTCAATATCGATCACGCTGTAGCAGGCGTCATCTGCGGCTTCCAGAAGGTAGACCAGTGGATGACGAGCAACCCGCTGTGCGGCAATCGAGGTGAGTCCAACACGATCTGCCAACTCGCTAAAGTGAGACCATTCACTATGATTAATTCCGTATTTGCCCTGGGGCCGTGCATTTCGGGTCCAGGGGTACTTCACAAAGGCCGCTTGGGTCGCCGCGGTCAGCCGCATACCACCGGTAAAGCGATTCGGATCCAACTGCGTTAACACCCGGAATCCCTGGGCATTACCCTCAAAGGATTTCAGCTCGGCACGTTGATTTGGGGTCAACGGCGTCAGGCATTGTTCACCCAATTCGCTTTGCCAAAAATCTCGAATGGCTTCTTCACCACTGTGCCCAAAAGGCGGGTTACCAATGTCATGCGCCAGCGCCGCCGCCTGCACAACGGTGCCCAAATCATCCGGATGCACCCCAGTCGGCAATTCATCTTGATCGGATAGCCATTCGCCAACGCGCATGCCAAAGGTACGAGCGACACAACTGACTTCGAGTGAATGGATCAGTCGATCCCGGACTTGATCATTTTTGGCCAGTGGGTGGACCTGGGTTTTGGCCGAGAGACGGCGAAAGGCGTCCGAAAAAACGATGCGGTCATAGTCTCGGTGAAATTGCTTTCGAACACTGGTATCGACCTGTGCCTTCCAGCCTTCCTCGCCCACTAGACGATCGCGACATAACAGCCGTTCCCAGTCCAAGATTTACCCCATTTCCCGCGTTTTCTTGTATCTTAGCGCGGGTGAAGAATAACAACACCTCTGCGGTTCGGGCCTCGGTCCGTTTAGCCGGCCAAGCACTCTTTGATTTACCCCTGTCAGAATGGCCTGACGGGATCGACGTGGTCGCCTTTCCGGATGACGCGGCTACCCGTGCGCTCGTCAAAGCCGCCTGTGGAAAAACTCCCGTGACCCAACCCACAGGGCCCTTTATCCCCTGCTCCGCGATGTTTGGATCCGGCAGTGTGGCGCGTAAGTCTTCGGGGTTTTTCCGTCTGTATGCGCAGTTGGTTTATTCGCGGCGCGCGCGGATTCGTTTTGGCACCCCAACCTTGGATCCTGACAGCGCCAAAGCCCTGTATTACCAAGGGGTTCCGCCCGCCAAAGATCGGCTCTCTGAGATCCGGCAAAGGACACTAAGTGAACCTGAGCTGGCCGATCTCGATCGCACGGGCTCGGAGATCAAACGAGTTAATCGACTGATCAAAGAATTGGCCGCTCGACCCAACCCTTCATTCACCGGATTTTTTGATGGGATACTGGCTTGGTTTTGGAACCGGTTTTATCAGGGACTCGATATTCAAGGGTTGACCGAAATGCGCCAGAGCCTCGGGTCTAAGGTCCCGATTTATCTGGTCACCCATCGAAGCCACCTGGATTATCTACTGATCAGTTGGCTTTTGTATCGAGCCGGCTTGACGCCACCCATTATCGCCGCCGGTATCAACCTAAATCTGCCGGTCATCGGCCACATACTGCGTGCGGGCGGCGCATTTTTTATCCGCCGTCAATTCAGAGGCGACCCGCTGTATCAAAAAACGGTACGGGCCTATGTCTCGGCCAGCCTGCGCCGTCGCCAACCCATCCTGATCTTTCCCGAAGGTGGGCGCAGTCGAAATGGTCAATGCCGCCCGTTGAAGTTAGGGCTGATGAAAGACGTTATTGCAGCGACCGGGCACACCGACTTGGCCATGGTTCCGGTGTCACTCGCTTATGACCGAATGCCCGATTCGCAGGGATATCGGTATGAGCTTGAAGGACGTGCCAAGCGCTCAGAAAAGGTGTCTGACCTGCCCAAAGCACTGAAGTTGTTGCGAGCGGAGCCGCTGGGTGAAGTGCGGGTAAAGTTT
>JAAXJV010000105.1 GCA_012269655.1 Pseudomonadales bacterium | reverse complement strand
CTGCGTATTCAACAGATCGTGGGTGGTATTTATTACCAAAAACAGCGTGAGGAGCTGCGTGCAGGGCCCTGCGACATCATGGTCGCGACTCCTGGTCGTTTGATCGACTTTTTGCGCCAAAGTGAGATCAATCTGCGTGACGTAGAAATTTTGGTCTTGGACGAGGCCGACCGTATGCTGGACATGGGCTTTATTCCAGACGTCCGCCGGATCGTTCGTGCTTGCCCGCACAAAGATCGTCGTCAAACCATCCTTTACTCGGCGACTTTCAGTCAGGCGATTCTTGATCTGGTTGATCGTTGGACCGTCGCGCCTGAAACAGTGATTATCGAACCCGAATCGGTAGCGACAGAGACGGTTGAACAAATTGTCTATATCACCACGGCGGACGAGAAGTACAACCTGCTCAAAAACCTGATTTTGAAAAATGAACTTCACAAGGTGATGGTATTCGCTAACCGCCGTACGGTGGTCAATAAGTTGGCGACGCGCTTGTCCAAAGACGGAATCGAAGCGGCTGAATTGTCCGGTGACGTACCGCAAAAGAAACGCATTACAACACTGGATCGGTTTAAGGCGGGCAAGATCCGTGTCCTGGTCGCCACCGATGTTGCCGGGCGCGGGATTCATATCGATGGCGTTGGCCATGTGGTGAATTTCACCCTGCCCGAAGAGCCTGAAGACTACGTCCATCGAATTGGTCGGACCGGTCGTGCTGGATCAGAAGGCACCAGCATTAGCTTTGCCGATGAAGAAGACGGTCATTTGATCCCAGAACTCGAGGCGTACATTAAACGTGCGTTGCCCTCTACCCGACCTAGCGACGACCTGCTGGGCTAAGCATGCGTTTAGCTGTTATCGGTGCCGGTAGTTTCGGCACAGTGCTGGCCAGCATCGCGCTGGCTAACGGGCATGCGGTACGCCTATGGTGCCGCACCCAAGCACAAGCCGATCAGATCAATCAGACTGGCGTTAACGAGCGCTTTCATCCCGGTTTAGTCTTGCACGACGTGCAAGCCACATCTGATTTAGAACTTGCGGTCTCGGACGCCGAATTGGTGGTACTAAGTGTGCCTTCTAAAGGCATGGCGGACGTCTGTTCAAGGCTGTCCGCATTCTTGCCTGACGGAGTCGGCCTGGTCAGTACGACAAAAGGTATTCAAGCATCGGGCTTTTTGATGATGTCTGAAGTGATCGAGCAAGCCTGCCCCGGGCACCCGGTGGGCGTACTAAGTGGCCCCAATCTGGCCGCGGAAATTGCACAACGTCATCTGACTGCATCCGTCATTGCCAGTCCCTCCGCGACCCTACGCGAAAAGGCCACAGAGGCACTGGGGTGTAAGTATCTGCGGTTATACAGTGCGACCGATCGAGTGAGTGTCGAGCTGGGTGGTGCGTTGAAAAACATCTATGCCATCGCTTGCGGTCTAGCGGCGGCGCTGAATGTCGGTGCTAATACGCAAGCGGCGTTGATGACACGAGCCCTGGCAGAAATGTCTCGACTGGCTTCTTATCTGGGCGGTAATCCGATGACCTTTTTAGGGCTGGCCGGTGTTGGCGATCTTATTGTGACTTGTTCGAGCCCCCTTAGCAGAAATTACCGAATTGGTTGGCACATGGGGCAGGGCAAAAGTCTTGCCGAAGCCGAGGCTGAAATCGGTCAGGTGGCCGAGGGCATCAATACGCTGAGTCTGATTCATCAGCGCGCACTAGAAATGGGCGTTGTCATGCCCATTGTCGAAGGACTCTACGAGGTGATTCATTCGAATAAACCCGCGCGTCAGGTTGCCGTGAAATTGATGCAAGCCGCTCAAACCTCGGACGTAGAGTTTGTGCTGCCCAGTCAGCCCGGCCCATAAATAAAAACTATTCTCATCTAGAAAGTTGATAGGGCTTTCCTATCAAGTTGATCGCAACTTTCATCCTTTTGTTTTTTTATTACACCCCTAGTATAGGGCTGTGGGTGTAGCCCACCTTTGTCCAAAAACCACTAGGTTGGAGAAAAATAATGGATCTTAAAGGTACTAAGACCGAAGAAAATTTGAAGGCGGCATTTGCTGGTGAATCAAAAGCTAACCGTCGTTACCTGTACTTCGCAAACATGGCTGACATCGAAGGCGCTCCTGAAGTTGCTAACGTGTTCCGTAACACTGCTGAAGGCGAAACAGGCCACGCACACGGCCACATGGAATACCTAATCAACGGTGGTTCAGGTGATCCGGAAACTGGCTTGGCTGCAGGCAACGTTGCTGAAGCACTGGAATCAGCCATTGCGGGTGAAACTCACGAGTACACTGACATGTACCCGGGTATGGCGAAAGCCGCTCGTGACGAAGGCTTCGACGAAATCGCTGATTGGTTCGAAACTTTGGCTAAGGCTGAGCGTAGCCACGCGAACAAGTTCCAAAAGACCTTGGACGCGTACAAAGCGGAAGCTTAATTCGATTTGGACACGTCCCCGCTCCCCTTGGGGGCGTGTCCTTTATTTCTCGGAGTTCAGACCATGCCCATGCCCCCAAAAGAAGGCAACTTAGAAGCACCTACTCGACACCCCCTCAAATGGCGAGAAGAAACGTTCTATGACAAGGAAGCATTGAACCAAGAATTAGAGCGCGTATTCGACGTTTGCCACGGGTGCCGTCGTTGCGTCAGCTTGTGCGACAGTTTCCCAACGCTGTTCGATCTGATTGACGAAAGCGAAACGCTCGAAGTCGACGGCGTTGATAAGGCCGATTACAAGAAAGTAGTCGACCAGTGCTACCTGTGCGATATGTGCTATGTGGCTAAGTGCCCTTATGTACCTCCGCATCCCTTCAATGTGGATTTCCCCCACTTAATGCTTCAGTACAAAGCGATTGAGTTTAAGGAAACCGGCGGGCAATTCCGGGACAAAGTGCTCTCGAGCACGGATGGACTAGGCAAGATGGCTGGCATTCCTCTTGTTACCGAGACCATTAATGCAGTGAACAAATGGTCACCCACCCGTGCAGTCGCGGAAAAGACCTTGGGCATTCATAAAGAAGCTTGGTTGCCCGATTTCGCTAGTAAGAAATTCCGTAGCTCAGCGGATCCGAACCAGACATTTGAAGTTCGCGACGGTAAGCGTACGCCGGGTAAAATTGCGTTATTCGCCACATGCTATGTGAATTACAACGAACCGGGTATTGGACACGATTTTGTGGCGGTGCTTGAGCATAACCAAG
>JAAXJV010000131.1 GCA_012269655.1 Pseudomonadales bacterium | reverse complement strand
ACGGCAGGCCGTGATGTTTTGGCACGATTAGTTTATGGGTTTCGAATCGCGATCTGGTTCAGCCTGATCTTATTGGTGACGACTTTTGCTGTAGGCATCAGTGTCGGCTGTGCCATGGGCTACTACGGCGGCGCCTTTGATTTGTTCTTTCAACGCATTATCGAAATATGGTCAAACGTTCCGTTCTTGTACGTCATTATGATCATTGCGTCGATCATTACCCCGAGCTTTGGACTGCTTATTTTGCTGATGGTGGTGTTTGGATGGATGGGCATGACTTGGTACATGCGAACGGCCACTTACAAAGAAGCGGCCCGGGATTACGTGATGGCGTCCAGATCCCTGGGGGCAAGCAACACACGCATTATTTTTCGGCACATCTTGCCCAATACGCTGTCGCTGATTATTACTTTTGTTCCTTTCTCCATCACTGGCGGCATTACCAGCCTGACCAGCTTGGATTATCTGGGCTTTGGGCTGCCACCGCCGACACCCAGTTGGGGCGAATTATTAAAGCAAGGCACCGATAACCTGGATGCGTTGTGGATCGTCACATCCGTCGTCAGTGCCTTGGTCATTTTATTGGTCATGGTGACCTTTGTGGGTGAGGCCATTCGCGAAGCCTTTGATCCCAAAAAACACACGATTTACGAATAACAAGGAACCCATAATGCAAATAATCAAGTCTCTGTTTTTCGTCGCCGCCACCGCCGTGGCTCCGCTGAGCTGGTCGCTGTCATACGACGCCTTAGGATTGGATGCCTTACCACCAGGCTTGGAGTGGAAACGCGGCAACCTAGGACCCGTGACCGGCAGTCCAAAGGCTAAGTCAGGCAATACCGTGCGCCAACATATCTTGGCATACCCCCTGACCCTTCGAACTGTGGGCCCTGACTCGAACAGCTCGACCCGGGGCATCATTCTGGAAAATCAGTGGTCACTGACTGGCCTGAACGCTAATGATGAAAGCATCGTACCGGTATTGGCCGATAGCTGGGCTTACGATGAGGACGGCAAAACCATTTACTACAAACTGCGGCCTCAAGTCCGCTGGAGCGACGGCGAACCGGTCACCGCAGACGATTACATCTACACCTTAGAGTTCATGCGCTCGGATAAGATCGTCGCGCCTTGGTACAACAACTACTACAGCGAGCAGATCCTGGACGTCAAAAAATACGACGACCATACGATCTCGGTCACCTCGGCAGTGAAAAAGCCCCCGGTTGACTTGCAACTGGCCATCAGCATCAGCCCGACGCCCCAACACTTTTACGTGCTCGATGACAATTTCGTCCTGAACTACAACTGGAAAATCGCGCCCAATACAGGCCCGTACCAGATCACTGAAAAGTCGATCAAACGCGGCAAAGGCAAATACGTTGAGCTGGAGCGCAAAAAAGATTGGTGGGGCGATGAATTTGCACAGTGGGAAAATCGCTTTAACGTCAACCGCGTTCGCTACCGCGTGATCAAAGACAACAACGTGGCATTCCGGTTCTTTGAACGCGGTGAAATTGATTTATTCGGTTTAGTGCTACCGGATTTGTGGCACCAGAAGGCTAAGGGCGAGCTGTACGACAATGGATACATCCATCGTTTAGTCGCCTACACAGACACCCGTCAACCCGCTCGCGGTTTATTCTTAAACCAAGCAGATCCATTGTTAGCAGACCAGAATGTTCGCCTGGGCCTTCATCACAGTATGAACTTCCAAAAAATGATCTCGACGGTGCTGCGTAACGACTACGAACGTCTGCCACAGCACTACACCGGATACGGCGAATACTCGGACAACAGCATCCAGCCCCGCACCTTTGATTTGGATAAGGCGGACCAGTACTTCACCAAAGCTGGGTTTGTCGAACGTGACGGCGAAGGCTACCGAATCAACGATCAAGGGCAGCGTTTGTCTTTCACTGTGACCTACGGCACCTCGATCCACAACGATCGCTTGGTGGTTTTAAAGGAAGAAGCCCGCAAAGCCGGTGTTGAGCTGGTATTGGAGCTACTGGACCCCCAAGCAAGCTATAAGAAGGCTCAAGAAAAGCGCCATCAGATTGCTTGGTCTGGTTGGTCAACCGGCTGGCGCCCTGCGTATCGCCAGCACTATCACAGCGATAATGCTGAAAAGCCCGGAACCAATAACATCACCAACACCGCAGATCCTGAGTTGGATCGCATGATCGAAGCGTACCGCGCAAGCGAAGATGAGGCCGAGAAAATCGACCTGTCCAAGCAAATCCAGCGCATGCTTCACGAACGTGGCGCATTGATTCCCAGCTATCAGGTGCCCTACACCCGACTAGGTTACTGGCGTTGGATGCAACTACCCAAAGACAACTACGTCACTAAAACCGGTGGCGGGTTGTTCGATCTGTTTGATCCGGTGGCCGGCGGACTGTTCTGGATCGATCGCGATCTGAAGAAAGCGACCGAAGAGGCCATGGACGACGAGCAGCCCTTTGACCCGGTCTTGATCGAGAACACCCGTTGGAGAGCTCAGGTTGACTAAGCCTTTGCTTGACGTACGCAACTTGGCCGTTAGCTTTGAAACGGAGCGCGGTCGAGCTGCAGTGCTAGATGGGGTGAGTTTTCAGCTCAATGCAGGCGAAACCCTCGGCTTGGTCGGCGAGTCAGGATGCGGCAAAAGCGTGACCAGCCTCGCTATCACCCGGTTGTTACCCAAACCCAGCGGTCAGATCGATCAGGGTGAGGTATTGCTTGACGGGGTAAACCTGTTAGCCCTCAGCCCTGCCGAGCTGCGTAAAATCCGCGGACCACGGATTGGCATGGTGTTCCAGGATGCTATGACCGCATTAAATCCGGTAAAGCGACTGCACCAGCAGATGGCTGAGTCTATTTCGCTACACGCACCGGAGCTCAGCCCCAAGGCCGTCCAAGCCCGTTCACTTGAACTGCTCAACGACGTCGGCATCCCATCACCTGAACTACGATTAAACGATTACCCACATCAGTTGTCCGGCGGCATGCGTCAACGGGTGATGATCGCCATGGCCTTATCCGCCGAGCCTGATTTGTTGATTGCCGACGAACCCACCACCGCACTCGACGTGACCGTGCAGGCCCAAATCCTCGCACTGATTCAGCGCCTGCAAAAAGAACGTGGCATGGCTGTCATTTTTATCACCCACGATCTGGGGGTGGTCGCTCAAATATGTGAACGAGTCGCCGTCATGTATGCTGGCCGGATCGCTGAACAGGGTAGCGTTGCCGACCTTTTCTCAGACCCCAAACACCCTTACACCCGCGGTCTGTTCAACAGCATTCCCCATTTGGATCGAGAGCCCCTTACAGAACTACCCACGATTGAGGGCCTGGTCCCCTCACCCTTTGATATGCCCCGCGGCTGTCGCTTTTCTACCCGCTGCCCACAGGTCACGGAACGCTGCAAGCAATCACCAGAACTCCAATTCAAGCAAGGCCGAGAGTTAGCCTGTCATGAGGTCTCGCTATGAGCCTGCTAAAAGTCACGGACCTTGAAAAACGATTTGCGATCCGCGGCGGCGTACTGCGCGGAGTCAAAGGTTGGGTGCAAGCGGTCAATGGCGTTTCGCTCGAAGTCGCCCCGGGCAAGACGCTGGGCATCGTTGGTGAATCGGGGTGTGGTAAGTCAACCTTGGGCCGCGCGATATTGCAGCTCGAACAACCCACCGCCGGCGACGTCGAATTTGAGGGGCAATCTCAGATTGGACGAAGCAAACAAGACCTCTTGGCGTTCCGGCGCGAGGCCCAAATGGTCTTCCAGGATGCTTACGAGGCACTAAACGCACGCCACACCGTGGGCCGAATACTGCGCGAGCCCTTTGAAATCCATCGACTCGGAAGCGAAGCCGAGCGCGATCAGTGGGTGTTGGAATTGTTGCATCAAGTAGGCCTGCCTGCCGAGGCCATCAATCGTTACCCACACGAATTTTCTGGCGGACAACGCCAACGCATTGGAATTGCACGAGCGATCGCACTGAACCCTAAACTATTGGTATGTGATGAGCCCGTCAGTGCGCTAGATGTCAGTGTTCAATCTCAGATTATGAACCTGCTGATGCAACTACAGCGTCAGCGCGGGCTGGCGATGTTATTCATTGCCCATGACTTGGCCGTGGTGAAACACTTGAGCCACGAGATCGCCGTCATGTACCTGGGGCGCATCGTCGAAATTGCACCGACGAAAACGCTGTTCGAAGCACCCAAACACCCCTACACCCAGGCACTTTTGGATGCCATTCCCACCGTTGATTTGGATCGACCCAAAACGCTCAAGCCACTCGAAGGCGACGTTCCAAGCCCAATTAATCTACCCAGTGGATGCGCGTTTCGGACACGATGTCCCTATGCAACCGAAGCCTGTGCTGGATCAGTCCCGGCGCTGGAACTTAATGACCTTACTCGGGTGGCGTGCCACCGAGCGGCCGAGTTGAGCCTGCCGGGGCTGGCCAGCCAAACCCAGTAGTCGACCTCGAAGTCTGTGAGTGAGCGCGGCGGGTGGAATCAGCCGCTCTTTTTTAACGGTCATCAGATAGAAGCCGCCCCCCGGCAAATCCCATTTACCAAGCCAAGCCAAGGCTTTCGGATATCCAGCTCGCTCTATGGATTCAACCGAACAACCCAACAAAGACAGCCAATCCGTTAGACGTCGCTTACGCACCCAAGAGCCTTGCCTCAATACTGCCCTGGCCAACCCTCTGGCCCCAGCCGGATTGAACCCGAGAACCAACAGAGTCCCACCAGGCCGGAGCACTCGTACCGCCTCGCGAAGCACCGCCTGCGGATGCCGAGTTACGTCCAGCGCATGATGCAGCAAGATGGCATCCGCACTGTTGCTGGCAATCGGAAGCTGCGCGCTCCACCCCTCAAGTTGAGGAGATTGACTGGCGCCTTTGGTATCCGAAACCACCCATATTTTACGTCCTGCCGAGCTATCTGAAATCAGGTCAACCGGCCCACCCACTTGGATCATCAATGGACAAAACAAGCGTCGAAAACTATGGCTCAACAGCGCCCGTTGCTCGTCCAGCAAGGCCTGCCCGGCTTGCGTCGTAAACCACAGCGACAGGTTTCGGCTGGATGCTTTGGAGTGAATTTTCGGTGTCCGAATGAAGGCCATAACCTGAGGATAGCAAAAGCCTGCTGAGGGAACAGTTTTTTGGTAAACTGCGCGCTGGATTGTTCTCTACTCTAAGGAATGTCATGGGACTGTTAGCCGGAAAGCGCTTCTTAATCGTCGGCGTTGCGTCGAAACTCTCTATTGCATCAGGTATCGCCGAAGCCATGCACCGCGAAGGCGCTGAACTTGCGTTCACCTACCAAAATGAAAAGCTCAAAGACCGCGTCACCAAATTTGCAGCCGGCTGGGGCTCGAATGACAGCCTTTGCTTCCCTTGCGATGTGGCCAGTGACGAAGAAATTGAAAACGTCTTTGCTGAACTGGGCAAACAATGGGATGGCCTTGACGGCATTATTCACGCCGTTGGTTTCGCCCCTGCCTGGGAGTTGGATGGCAGCTACGTGGACGTCACCACTCGTGAAGGGTTCCGTATTGCTCATGATATCAGCTCGTTCAGCTTCGTTGCCTTGGCCAAGGCGGGTAAGGCAATGCTAGACGGCCGCAACGGCGCCCTGCTGACCTTGTCCTACCTGGGGGCTGAACGCACTTTGCCTAACTACAATGTCATGGGACTGGCCAAAGCAAGCTTAGAAGCCAACGTTCGTTACATGGCCGCGAGCATGGGTCCTGAGGGAACTCGTGTAAACGCGATCTCTGCTGGCCCAATCCGTACCCTGGCCGCTTCTGGCATCGGTAAATTCCGTAGCATGTTGGCTTACAACGAAGCGCGCTCGCCGATGAAGCGCAATGTCACCATCGAGGAAGTCGGTAACACGGCTGCTTTTCTGTGCAGTGATTACGCCAGTGGTATCACCGGACAAGTGGTTTATGTCGACAATGGCTTTAGCATTACCGCCATGGGAACCGACGAGGGCTAAGCGTGATCCAAATCGACCGCCTACCGGCATTCAATGACAACTACCTGTGGGGACTGTACGAAGGTCAGTCCGCTTGGGTCGTGGATCCAGGTGATGCCGAGGTGGTCCAAACGTGGTTAACGCAAAAAAATCTAGTGCTCAATGGGATTCTACTAACGCATCATCACAACGATCACACCGGTGGCGTTGAGGCCTTAGTAGACAAGAACCCCATGGTCGAGGTGATTGGCAGCAAACAGGCTTTGAAAGGCGTCAGTGCGCCGGTCAGCGACGGTGACACAATCGATCTACTCAGCCGTCGATTCCGAGTCATGGAGGTACCCGGACACACACTGGATCACGTGGCGTTTTTCAGTGCCGATCCCAGCCCAATTCTTTTTTGTGGCGATACCGTATTCTTGGGCGGTTGCGGGCGCATGTTCGAAGGGACCCCCGAGCAATTTCAATCGAGCCTGGACCGGATTGCTCAGCTACCTCCCGAAACCATGCTCTATTGCGCACACGAATACACGCAAGCCAACATGGAATTTGCCTGCCGGATGCTACCGGACAACCAGGCCGCTTCAGAACGGCTCAAGGACGTTATATCTCTACGAGAAAACAACGTCCCGACCGTACCTGACTCGCTGGAGAGGGAATTGCACTGCAATCCCTTTTTTCGCCTCAACGACCCAAGCCTTATGAATCAGATTGAGGCCGACGAGACCGTCTCCATGCCAGAGCGCTTTGCACGAGTACGACAAGCCAAAGACAACGCATGAAATCATTCTTATTGTTAGCCCTGTTAGGGCTGATTGGTTGTGCGCCCGTAGCCGAACAAATCACAACCGCACCGATTACGCCCGAACCCGACGAGGCACCTCTGTCCGATCTATTGAGCGATTTAGATACGCTGATTGTTGATCCCCTAGAAGCCGAGCAAACACCGGCAGATCTCGAAAATATCGTTCAAGCCCTAACACCGCTTGAGATCAAGGTCGACCTACCAGCGCTTGAGACCTCTCCCTTGCCCGAGCCACCCAAAGATTTTTGGGATCGCTTACGAAACGACTTCGAACTCGCGCGCTTACCCGAGGGCTATGCTGTCGATAAGCAATGGCGCTCTTTACAAAAAAACAATCCGGCGCTGCTGTCGGATTTCCTGTCTCGCGGCCAGCTGTGGCTGAATCACATTGCCAGTGAAATCGACCGCCGTGGTATCCCGGCCGAATTGACTTTATTGCCCTATGTTGAATCCGGGTTTCGATTAACAGCACGCTCACATCGTGGCGCCGCTGGCCCCTGGCAGATCATGCCAGGAACCGCTCAGTTTCTGGGCCTGTCGCGCACCCGCACATGCGATCAACGCCTGGACGTGCTGGCATCGACTGACGCGGCGCTGAATTATCTTGAATACCTCGCAGGCGAGTTTAACGGCGACTGGTTTTTGGCCATCGCAGCGTACAACTCGGGGCCCGGCCGCGTTGCCAACGCGATCAAAGCCAACAAAAAAGCGGGTAAACCGACCGACTTTTGGTCGCTGCGACTGCCCAGAGAAACCCGCCAATACGTGCCGCGCTTGCTGGCCTTGTCCGAGATCGTTCGAGACCCCGAACGCTTTGATATCACGTTACCTGCCGTGCCCATGGTTCCCGTATTTGATCAACTCAGCTTAGAGGCGGCCGTTGACCTGCAACTCCTAGCAGATTGGAGTGATACATCTGTTGATGATTTAAGAACCCTTAACCCCTGCCTGCGTCGTTTCCACACGCCCGTTGATGGATCCGTTGTCGCTGTCCCCGTCGGTACCAGCGAACGAATATTGGCCGAGCTCGCGGATCTACCCCGTAGTGAATGGGCACAGATGCGCGAGTACACCGTCAAATCCGGGGATACCTTGGGCGGCATCGCACTGCGCTTTGACATGACCGTTGCCGAGCTCAAAGAGCTCAACAAATTGAAGTCTAACCTGATCCGCATCAACCAAGTGCTCGCTGTAACCTCAGGCAACGCTCAGGACATCCCCGAAGGCGGGAACCTGCATAGTGTTCGAGCGGGTGAATCGTTATCAGTGATCGCCCAACGTTACGGTGTGAGCGTTCGCAGTTTGCGCGAGGCTAACGATCTGGGTCGTTATCTGCAGATTGGTGAACAGCTAGTGATTCCCGGACGCTAGCCAGGTCTCGATCAGGGCGCGAGAAATACTGGCGCTCAATGGCAATTGAGGCAGCGCGTCGCGACGATACCAGTTGGCATCCACAATTTCGATTCCATCGACCTCAATGTTGCCACCGGCATATTCTGCGAAGTATCCCATCATCAGGGAGTGCTTAAAGGGCCAGCTCTGAGTCCCAAAATAAGTCGGGTTCTTAACCTCGATACCGACTTCCTCGCGAATTTCCCTGCGAATGGCATGCTCTGCCGACTCCCCGGCCTCGATGAACCCAGCCAGTGTTGAATACATCCCGGGTTCAAATCGGGGCGAACGGGCCAATAGACACTGATCGTCCCGAGTGACCAACACAATCACACTGGGCGCGATTCGCGGATAATGTATCGCCCCGCACGCTGTGTCCCCGCAGCGAATGCCCGAATCACCAGAATTAAGTTCTGTGGCATGTCCACATCGGCCACAAAACCGATGATCGAGCAGAAATTCGAGTCGTTGAATACCGGCACTCAACGCAATAAATTCATGATCGTCAGCACTGGATCGAATCGTGGCTCTTAAATCACACCACGCATAACCCGTCGGCACGTCTTTTACCCATTGCCCCACATAGATGTCGCGCTCGCCCACATGGCCAACCAGAGTCTTTGCACCCTGTGATATCTCGCAATCCCAATCGGTCAAAACAGGCCCCTTAGGCCCAACCAATACCTGACGTGAGGACGAAAATAATAGGTAGGCTTTGGCGCCTCCGAACGCAGTCTGCGGGTGCCAGTTTAAATCGGCATCACCGCGATAGGTCGACATCGTCCCATCCCAATTGCTCATTTTGCTTTCTCATTGCATCTATGAGTGATTGAAAGGCCGCTTGTTCTTCCTGATCCACGGGATAGTTTGCGCCGCGCTTGCGCCCCTCGATGCGGCGAATCGCCTCGGCCGTCATGACCGCTGATTGCTGACCTGAGCTGGCGGCCAATAAGGTGCTCTGCTCACGGGTCATCGCCAGATAAACTTCTGCTAGCAATCGGGCGTCCAGCAACGCCCCGTGCAGTTCTCGATTCGAGTTATCAATGCCGTAGACTTTGCATAGGGCATCCAAACTATTGCGTTGCCCAGGGCGTTTCTTGCGAGCCAGCAATAACGAGTCGGTCGCTTCGCCGCCATGACAGACGTCTTTAATTTTAGGCTTGCCCGGAATGCGAGCTAATTCTGCATCCAAGAATCCAACGTCAAAGGCCGCGTTATGAATCACGAGCTCAGCGCCGTCGATAAACTCTAAAAACCCATCCGCGACATCATTAAAGCGAGGCTTGTCAGCAAGAAATTCATTGCTGATGCCATGCACTTCAAAGGCGCCCTGATCAATTTCCCGATCCGGTTGTAAATACTCATGATAGACACGGCCGGTCAAACGGCGATTCACAAGCTCAACACAGCCAATTTCAATAATGCGGTGACCTAATTCGGGTTCGATACCGGTGGTTTCGGTATCTAAGACGACTTGTCTAAGCACAGCAATGCCCCTTTGTTGGCTAACTCATCGGCCTTTTCGTTACCGGGATCACCTGCGTGGCCTTTGACCCAGCCCCAGTGAATATCGTGGCCTGCCACCGAACGATCTAAGCGTTCCCACAAATCCTGATTCTTTACCGGCTTACCCGCACTGGTTTTCCAATTCCGTTTCTTCCAACCCGCAATCCATTTCGTGATGCCGTCCTTCATATAGACCGAGTCTGTAATCAAATGAACTTGGCAAGGGCGCTTTAATGCTTCAAGCGCGCTGATCGCTGCCATCAACTCCATGCGATTATTGGTGGTGTTGTCTTCACCGCCAAACAACTCTTTTTGATGTTCGCCCGCAATTAATAGCGCACCCCACCCACCGGGACCGGGATTGCCTTTGCAGGCCCCATCGGTGTAGATCGTTACTTTGTCCATGCGTTCGGCATCAATTGTTGAGCGAATGCTCGCACACCGCGCCCTAAACGATCCCCAAAACGTTTTGGCAGCTCGTAGCGCACCTCGAGCACAGCATGCTCTTGAGATTGCGCCATTAGCCAGTCATCGACCTGAGCCACCTCGTCGACCAAACCGACCTCTAGGGCATCCTGGCCAAACCAGACATCGCCCTCGGATACTTTTTCAATGTCCAACGCAGGCCGATGTTGCGCCACAAAGGACTTAAACAGCCGGTGGATTTGCTCCAGGTCTTCTTTGAATTTCGTACGTCCCTCGTCGGTATTCTCGCCCAACATGGTCAAGGTTCGCTTGTGCTTGCCGGCCGTCACAACCTCAACATCCACGTCGGCTTTCTTAAGCGCTCGATGGAAATTCGGCACCTGAGCGACTACGCCGATGCTACCAACCGCTGAAAACGGTGCTGCCATAATCCGGTCCGCCACGACGGCCATCATGTAACCGCCGCTCGCGGCAACACCTTCGACGGCGACGGTCAGGTGCAAACCGGCATCTTTAATACGAATCAGTTGACTGGCCGCGAGTCCGTACTCCGTCACCCCGCCACCCGGGCTCTTTAAGCGGATACAGACCGCATCTTTGCCCTTTTCAGCGCTGACCAATACCGCACTGATGGCTTCACGCAGGCCTTTTAGCCCAGAGGCGCGCATGTCACCATTGAAATTGATCACCCACAGCGTGCCCTGGACCGGCTGTTTCGCCAGTTTTTTGGCCTGCTTTTTGGTCTCTTTGGCTTGCTTAGCATGACGAGCGGACAGGAGCTGAGCACGATACGTCTTCCAACGCGCGCCCCAATCAATCACCCGAAGACCGCCTTCCTTGCCTTGCTGCGACCGGGCTGCACTTGCGATCAACACCAGTCCAACCGCAGCAATCACAACCGCCTTTAAAACAAAACTGAGTAGCTCGGCCAAAAACTCCATTTACCGTTCGACCTGCGCATTGGACTGCGCCCATTCGCCTAACGCACGACCGGACTGCTGACGTGCTTGACTGGTCAAGAATGCGCCCATGCCAACCGTATCTTCTACATCACCTGGTAACACCTCACGAAGCTCAACCGCATAGGCATCGCCATTTAAAGCAGCAATAGCCTGTTGCTGGCCCGGTGCCATTGCAAAGATCGCTTGGACCACCTCGGCAGGAATCGAGCTTTCAGCGCGGGAAACGGACTGAGCTTCAAGCTCGCCCAAATCCGCTAACGCTGACTGTGCGGCCTGCTGTGCTTGTTCTGCACGCTGCTGCGCTTCCCAAGCGGACACCAGCTCGTCGCGCACTTCGTCAAGCGCCAGTTGACGCTCGGGCTCGCTTGAATTGAGTCGTAACACGATCACGCCGGCTTCGACTTCAAGCAGAGTTGAATTCTCGCCAGCCTGCACCTCATCGCCGAATGCGGCGACTCGAATACCTAGGTTTTCGGCGATCCCGCTACCGGCTTCTTGCGTGAAGGGCTGCGATGTTTGAATGTCTAAGCCCAATACCTCGGCCGCTTCCTCAAGATCGCCGGAGAACGCAATATTGGCTAACTCTTCAGCATCCGCGTCGTAGCGAATGCCGGCTTGCTGCTCGGCCAACTGACGGCGCAACTCAGTGGCTCGGGCCTCATAACTCTCAGGCGTTTGGGCTCGAGATTCGGTTAGTTTAATGATGTGATGACCAAAGGGCGTTTCGACTGGCCCAGACATTTCACCGACGCTCAGTGCTTCCAGTGCTTGCGCAAATTCAGGTACGTAGGTAGACGGATCTGCAAAACCCAAATCGCCGCCCTGCTCCGCACTCAAAGGATCCTGTGACACTTCAGCGGCAACGGCCTCAAAGGTTTCGCCAGCGTTGATGCGTGCCAAAGCGGCTTCGGCCTGCGCAAGGCTGTCCTCGCCCATGAGCAAAATGTGCGAGGCGCGGTTTTCCTGCGACGCACTCAGGCTGGTCACATAACGCTCGTAAGCGTCACGCACCTCAGCCTCGTCGACCGCGTCCAGATCTAGACCCCGGTCTCGGTCTAATAACAGGTAGTCGACTGTGACCGTTTGGGGACGCATCCAACGCGTAGTGTCGGCTTGGTAAAGTGTTTCTAAATCTGAATTCGAAGGTGTTGCGATCAAACTTTGCTCAGATGAAGTGAAGGCTTGCAGAGCGACCGAACGCGTTTGACCTTCTAACTTAAGGGCTAACTCAACCTGAGAAGGCGTCGCAAAGGCACTATCCGCCAATCCTGATGTCCACTGATTGACTACCAGCTGCTCTTGTAATGCTTCCCGGAAACCGACCCGGCCAAAGCCCTGACGTGCAACAAACTGATCAAACAACGCGGGTGAAAACTGACCATTCTCTTGAAACTCAGGTGCGCTGGTTAGCAGCGCATCAATTTGAGCGGCACCGAATGTCACCCCGCGACTCTGGGCCTCGGTCAAGACTGCGGTCTGCTGAATTAATGAGTCCAATACCTGTGAGCGTAGGATGTTCTCATCAACAAGCGCGGGATCTTGAACCAATGTCAACAACTGGCGACGTTGCGTATCCAGCTCGCGGCGGAAATCAACCTCGGTAATGGGCTGATCATTCACCACGGCCACTTCAGGTTCAGAGCCCCCAAAGGAAACAAATTGAACGCCGGTAACGACAAAGGTCAACGCAATCAGGCCGACAATAATTTTGGCCACGATTCCGGTGGAGTTATCACGAATGTTTTGTAGCATCGTCTTCTTCTTAATCTTCAGATAAAAAAAAGGACGCCGCAGCGCCCTTTTTTCGGGTCGGTAACCTTAGTTTACCGCGTCTTTCAACGCTTTACCCGCTTTGAATCCAGGCACGTTTGACGCAGCGATCTGGATTTCAGCACCGGTTTGGGGG
>JAAXJV010000149.1 GCA_012269655.1 Pseudomonadales bacterium | reverse complement strand
GCCTACGTCTACAGCATCGGCAACTAAGTATGAAAGCCGACCCTGGGGCACAGCGAATCGAGTTGGTGGATCTGGACAAGATCTACCAGCGCGAGGTCCAGGGTCGGTTTCAAAGCCTACGTAAAATCACAAACTTAGCCCTGTTAGCTGGATACTTTCTATTGCCCTGGTTTAACTGGGGTCCCCGCCCCATCGTATTGTTCGACCTGCCAGAACGACAGTTCCACATTCTGCACATGACCTTTTGGCCACAGGACTTATTCCTGTTGGCCTTCTTGTTGATTATTGCGGCTTTCGGTCTGTTTATGGTGACTGTATTCGCCGGTAGGATTTGGTGCGGCTATACCTGCCCACAAACCGTCTGGACACAAATGTTCGTTTGGTTAGAAGCCCGATTTGAAGGCCCTCGCCACAAGCGCATTCGGTTAGATCAGGCGCCTTGGGGGTTCACTAAAGTCTGGCGTAAGTCCGCCAAACATCTGAGCTGGATGGCATTGGCTACTCTGACCGGCCTGACCTTCGTTGGCTACTTCACTCCGATTCGAGCTTTAGTACCTGAACTGATTCAGGGTATGGCACATCTTCAGGCTTATCTGTGGATCGGTATTTTCTCGGCGCTCACCTACTTAAATGCAGGCTGGATGCGAGAAAAAGTCTGTTTACACATGTGTCCCTATGCGCGCTTCCAATCGGTGATGTTTGACGAGGACACCAAAATCGTCAGCTACGATCCCCGGCGTGGCGAACCCCGAGGCAAGAAAAACCCAAACAATGCAACCGGAGACTGTATCGATTGTGGCGTCTGCGTGCAGGTTTGCCCGACTGGGATCGACATTCGTGATGGCCTGCAATACGAGTGCATCGGTTGCGCCCTGTGCATTGATGCCTGTGACAACATCATGGATAAATTAGATCGCCCGCGTGGCCTGATCAGTTACACCACCGAAAACGAGCTGCTGGGGAAAGTCACTCACTTGTTGCGCCCCCGATTAATTGGCTATGCAGTCGCCATGGTGGTCATGTTGGGTGCATTCACAACATTTTTGGTTCTGCGCAGCCCAGTTGAGCTGAGCATTGAACGTGATCGAGGCCAGCTGTTTAGTGAGTCCAAAGGCGGGAATATCGTGAACGATTTCCAGATCAGCATACTCAACAAAAAGCCCATCACGTTGCGTTATGAATTGGCAATCCTCGGACGTCCCGGCGCCCAACTGGTGGCGCCCGAGATCATTGAAGTCGCCTCAGGTGAGCGTATAACCCTTGCCATTCAAGTCGAGATGGCTCCCGAGAAAGTGGTTCAGCCTCGCTTGCCCTTCACAGTCGAGGTGCGTAGCTTAGAATCCAATCCCGTGCATGATGCGCTGAACAGTACATTTATCGGACCCAAACGATGGTAAAACCCTGGTACAAAGAGCCCTGGCCCTGGTTCTTTATCGCACCCATTGCCACTTCCGTCTGTGTTGGCATGTTTATGCTTCGAATGTCGATTGTGACCTCGGACGGCTTGGTCAGCGATGACTATTACAAAGAAGGCCGTGCCTACAACAAAACGCTAGAGCGAGATGAAATGGCCGCTCAGCTATCGGCCCAGGCCATCGTTCGGCTGGATGATGTAACCGGCGACATCAACGTCCGCTTGGCCGGTGACTTCACAACCTTTCCGCAAGATCTGGTACTTGAAGTGGTCCACCCTACCCGCGAGGGCTTCGATCAAACCTTGAATCTGACGCCCACCTTGGCGCCGGAATTTACCGGTAGCATCGAAAAGTTGATGCCAGGCCCTAGGCTATTGGAACTGTCGTCCCCTTCACAAGGATGGCGGCTTCGTGCTCGAACGCAGTGGCCCGCTCAAGACCTGACCTATCTAAATCCGCCAGCAGATCTGTGAACTGCTATCACTGCGAGCTTCCGGTCCTTGAATCAGGTTGGGAGCTACAGCTACAGGGCCAAACTCAGCATTTTTGCTGTGGCGGATGTTTGGCGGTGGCCGAGCATCTTCATACGCAAGGCCTTACCCAGTACTACCAAATACGCCAAGCACCCGGCATCAAGCCCGACGAGGCCACCGTCGATCAACAAGACATGGCTTTGCTGGAGTCGCGCTTTGCTAAAGCGATCTCTGCCGATGAAACTCGCATCGAATTAGCCGTTGAAGGCATCACCTGTGGCGGTTGCGCTTGGTTGATAGAGCATGCACTGGATAGGCTGGACGGTGTTTCACTGTCCTTGGTCAATCTGGCCGAGCATCGCGTCCGGGTTCACTACCATCCATCGAAAATCAACTTAGCGACGTTGATCCAAACACTGGCAGATACGGGCTACCGAGCGAGTCCCTGGGCCGCATCAGAGCAAGCGATCGCTGCCAAGAAAAAGCGCCAAAGCGACCTAACCCGGCTGATCATTGCAGGCATCGGAGCGATGCAGGCCATGATGTTTGCAGTCGCGCTGTACGCCAGTGACGGCGCCTTTATTGAATACCATCACGAGCAATTATTTCGCTGGATTTCACTGACGGTAAGCATACCCGTGATGCTGTACAGCGCAGTCCCCTTTTATCGTGGCGCGTATACCGCCCTGAAAGCCCGCCGGGTCAACATGGACGTGCCCGTCAGCACAGCACTGATTATTGCTTGGCTATCCAGCTTGTTACACGTTTTCCAAGGCTCGGGCGAAGTCTATTTCGATTCAGTGAGCATGTTTGCCTTCTTCTTGCTGGCAGGCCGATTCTTGGAGGCGTCAATGCAACGCCGTGCACTCAGTGCCGGAGGCCTCGACAGATTACCCTTACCCACGCTGATGACACGGGTTGATGAAAACGGTTGTCGCGAGCGGCTTGATGTGGATCGACTTCAGTTAGGCGATCAATTGTTGTGGCAAGCCGGCGAGTATCTAGCGGTTGATGCCGTCGTTAACGAAGGCGAGGGTCAGATATCTCAAGCCCTATTAACCGGCGAATCCGATGCCATTGCAGTCATGCCAGGGCAGACGGTCTTAGCCGGAGCGCTAAACGGGGCTACACCCCTGTGGATTCGAGTCACTGCGACCGGCGAAAAACGTGCAATCGCGCAGTTAGAAGACCGCAGTGCAAAGGCCCAAAAGGAACGTCCCAGAGCACTGCGCTGGGCCGAACGCTGGTCTGGTCGTTTCGTTGCCTTTCAGCTCCTAACCGCTGGCGGCAGTTACCTGACCTGGCTCGCATTGGACCCGT
>JAAXJV010000077.1:1902-3209 GCA_012269655.1 Pseudomonadales bacterium | reverse complement strand
CCCCTGTTGCCGCCGTGAAAGGGCGGAGTCCTAGGCCACTAGACGAACGGGACATTGCGTTTCGTTGTGGGCGCGAATTATGCCACCGTTTTTCGAAGACGCAACCCTAAATTGCCAGCATTTTTCACTGCCGTGCGAAATGGGATGGCGTGCAGGTCCACCAAGGCTTCCCTGTCCGTGGCATATCCGCCACCAATCACCACGGCAACCGCCACGCCCTCTTGGTGACATCGCTCAAACACCAGTTGATCACGAGCCTCCATACCTTCGCGCGTCAATTTCAAATGCCCTAATTGATCCTGCTCGTGCACGTCGGCGCCGGCATCGTAAATGACCAAGTCCGGTGCGAATCGAGTCATTAGTATATCCAACGTTCTGGCTAGCAAGTTTAGATATTCAGAATCTTCACACCCGGCTTGGATGGGAACATCCAAGTCCGATAACACTTTGGGGTGCGGATAATTCTGCTGGCAATGCAAAGAACAGGTGAAAGCACCGGACACACCTCGCAAAATATTGGCGGTCCCATCTCCCTGATGCACATCGCAATCCAGAATCAAGACCCGCTCTGCCCGCTGCTCCTGCAACATACGTACCGTAGCGTAAGCCATGTCATTAAAGACACAAAAGCCCGCACCGCCCTCGGGTTGACTGTGATGAGTTCCGCCTGCCATGTGCAAGGCCAGACCATGTTCTAAAGCAAGCTGACAGGTTAGATAGGTACCGTTTGCCGCTATGAAGGAGCGATTGGCCAATTGAGGTGACCAAGGCAGCCGTAGGCGCTTAAGCTGCGCCGGAGTCAAGGTGCCATCCGCTAAAGCCTGAACATAGTCCCGTTGGTGAATAAGACTGATATCTTCAATGCTGGCTTTTGCAGGCTCATTTATCCAAACCTGATCTAATATGCCTTCACGAGCCAACAGCCGATGCAGGCGGTGAAACTTGCTCATCGCAAACCGGTGGTTATCCGGGAAGGGATAGCTGTAATCAGGATGGTAAACGAAATTGAGCATGCCCCCAGAATGGGGGCATTCGAGATAAAAAGAAGATTAAGCTGAGGCTTTGGTTACGGGGTCTTGTTGATTTCGGTCGGCCGCGTACTGCGTGTCATAAACATGGTTCGTGGCTTCGACAAAGCCGTGGAGGCTGCCGCAATCAAAACGGCGGCCTTCAAATTTAAGCGCCATCACACAGCCCTCTTGGGCCTGCTGCATCAAGGCATCGGTGATTTGAACTTCGCCATTCTTACCCGGCGGTGTATTGCGTAAAATATCGAAAATATCCGGCGTCAATATATAGCGTCCAAT
>JAAXJV010000077.1:0-1802 GCA_012269655.1 Pseudomonadales bacterium | reverse complement strand
CCAAGCCCTTTCATCTCTTTTTGGCGGGTATACGAGAACTGACACTTTTGAATCAGTTCGCGAATGGAAGCCAAGGCCTGTTCTTTTGAAGTGCCTTGAATCTGATCCTCCAACTCGTAGTTCTTATCGAAATGATCCTCGATCGCTCGCTTGCCCCGTCCCGTCACAAACGCCATACGATCCATTCCGGCCGCGAGTGCTTCTTCAACACCAAACTCGATCAGCGGCTTATTAACCACTGGCAGCATCTCTTTGGGCATCGATTTTGTGGCCGGCAAAAACCGCGTTCCGTAGCCCGCTACCGGGAAAAGACATTTCTTGATCAAGCTCGACTCCTTTAAAAATACCGTAGCGCCGTCACATTACATTGGTATTAAGCATAGCGCAGTGCAACAAACAAAGCGCTATAATGAATTGGACCAAACGACGAGATCGGCAATGTTAAAAGTAATTATTGGTACCTTCTTGGCCCTGACTGCGCACATTTCGGTGGCGCTAGAATCCCCCAGCACGTGGATCGAGACCAAGACTGATATGATCTTGGCAGAAATTTCGGCAGCCGATCTGGCCGTTGACGACCGCGCAGGTCAAGCTGAACTAGCCGAGCGCGTCATTATCCCTAACGTTAACGTTGAGGGCATTGCCATGCGCGCTGTCGGCCGTCCGTGGCGCAACGTCTCAGAGACAGACCGCGCCCGCTTTATTGCTGGCATGAAAAACCGAATGCTAGATCTGTACGGCGGCGCTTTTTCCCAGTTCAAAGCGGCCGAATTAGAAATCCTAAACGAACGCATTTCAAAGCGCGGTGACCGAGCCATCGTCAACACACGCCTGCGTCGTCCTGGCGATGATTGGTTAGCAACCGAATTCCGTTTAGTCATGATCGACGATCAATGGCAACTGCTGGATGTCGCTATCGAAGGGGTCAGCTTGCTCTCGAGCTACAAAGCGCAGATGGACGAACGTGTCGAGCGACTCGGGCTGGAAGGGGCTATCGAAGAAGTGGCCGCGGGGAAATAATAGGCTTGCGCTTGCAAACTAAGCGCACTAAGCACCAGTTAGTCGGGTCGCACCTTTGTCAAAGGTCAAAAACGGCAGGCATCCAGATTCAGAACAGATCCCCAGATGCACACAGTCAGAAAAATCAACATTTAAGGTTGCGTAGTTTTGTAGGGCACGTTCGATTGCAGCTTCGTGTTGTAGCTTTAAAACAGAAACTTCTAGTAGATTCCCTAACAGTCTGACAAACCGCTCTTTGGGCACCTGGTACCTCGAGCGTAAGACCCACTCTAGTTCTATCAAGACCGTTACAGGGATAAAGAACGAGTCCCCTGACTCCAGCAATCGTTCAACTCGACTGGCTTGCACCGGAGCATCTCTGACCAACCAGCGAACCAATAGATTGGTATCCAATCCCTTCACCGACTAGACCCTCTTCATCTTAGAAACATCCAGGGGAGTTGGCGGTGCGAATTCAGATAATGAACCACTTAATTCCTTAACCGAACGATTCTTCGACCGCATAACAACGGTTCCGTTGTCCAGCATTGTAAATACCACTTTCTCACCAGCGCTAAGTGCAAGCCCGGTCCGAATATCAACCGGAATTGTCACCTGCCCTTTGCTAGTCACCTTTGCCTCAGACATGCATTTCCTTACATTTTTATAAAAAGTAATGGCCAATATATCTTACTGGTACGATAGATCAATCGGTTGACTCCGCGCCGATTGAGTCACACTCAGCCATGGCACACCACCGGTTTTTATTACTATCCACGCCAGCCATTTAGGCCGTATCGGAT
>JAAXJV010000253.1 GCA_012269655.1 Pseudomonadales bacterium | reverse complement strand
TCGAATCCAGCCCCTCACCCAGTAAGTATTGTTTGGCTAAGATGGGCATGCTGGGTGAAAATTTGCGACTGCCCTTGGTGCCAACGGCTCCAGAGCATCATGCCAAATTGGACGCGGCGATGCGTCAAGCGGGTATTGAGCTATGAAGTCGAGCCAACTCGTCGTCATGCTCGGTGTCTCTGCTGTCGTGGCTGGCTGTGTGGGCCCCGTTAAAGACACCTTTGAAGACCGTGCTGTTGATTACAAGTCCTCGTATTCGCTTAATCCGATTCAATTCCCAGAGCAATACGATTTGGCGCCGCCGCTTGAAGCCTTTCCTATTGAAGGCGTTGATCAAGCGGTAGCCGGCACCGGTGGATCGAGATTTACAGTGCCCGAAGTTCCGGCTCAGGATCCAAGCCTCCAGCAAACTCAGACCCGAGTGTTAGCCTCAGAGCGAGTCGCGTTTTTACGGGTTGACAGCTCGCCTAGCGAGATTTGGCCCGAACTGACCGCTTTCTTGGAATCTAACGGCGTCGGCATCATCGCAGATCGTGATCGTGCGCGTATCTACTCGGGATGGATGGCGGGCGTTGATTCTGGCCGAACCGACAGCAATCTGCTGCGGTATTTACCGGGCCCCAGTCAAGGCTGGCGTCGCATTAACTTGGATGTAGCACCGGGATTATCCGAGGGCAGTACCGAGATTCGCGCTCAAATGGCTGTGAATTCAAGCCAGACACGGCCGCAGCCCAGTGCGAGTTCAGAAGCCTTTGATGGCGCCACGATGAGTGCGTGGCTAGATGAATTTTCAATTTGGTTGGCGGATGCAAAGCAAAGTGGTCGTCGTGTCAGCGCCATTGGCTTAGGCCAGGGCGCCGAACCTAGGGTAACTCGTCTGGTACGCGACGATGGCAGTTTGGCCATTCGTGTTCGGACTGATGATTCTGAGCCATGGGATGGTTTAATCGCTGCGGTCGAATCTCTGAACGTCGAGGTGGAGTATTCAGACAAGGACGGTGATCGGTTGCAGGTTCGCTATTTGTCCGAGGCCGACCAGCGTCGACTCGCTGAACTAAACTTGTTGACCCGTGCATTGGTGTTGAGTACCGAAAATCTAGACGGGCTTTATCAGATCAATACGCAAATCCAACCGGGCGTACTTGAATTTGATGTGCAGTTCTTGAATCAGGGTGGCAGCGTCGCCTCGGCCGAAGAGCTTCTGCTCAAGCTGGCCGAACAAATCCTTTAAATGCGGGCCATTTCGCTAGGATCAGGCAGCAAGGGCAATTGCACCCTGATCGCTAGCGCCTCGACCGCACTGCTGGTCGATGCGGGATTTGGCGTGAAGGACACCTTCGAACGATTAGAGAAGGTGGGGTATGTGCCCGAGCAACTGTCCGGCATTGTGATTACGCATGAACATGGTGATCACGCACAGGGTGCTAATCGGTTAGCTCGGACCTGGTCGTTGCCTGTGTACGCGTCGCAGGGCACCAGTCTGGGCGCGAAGCTTGAATCGCCTCATATCATCAAAGACATGCAGCGCTTTCAGATTGACGACATCGAAGTGTTGCCTGTCTTGGTCTCGCACGATGCACGCGAGCCGACCCAGTTTGTATTTGAGTCCAATGATTTTCGTTTGGGTATCTGCACCGATTTAGGTTGCGTGACGCCACACGTCATCAAAGCCTTTCAATCACTGGATGCACTGCTACTTGAAGCCAATTATGATCCTAATATGCTGGCCAGCGGCCCCTATCCGCCAAAGCTTAAAGCTCGAGTTGGGGGGGATTACGGCCACCTAAGCAATCAACAATCAGCGGAGCTGTTGTCGAAATTGGTATCAGAGCGGCTGCAAAAAGTGGTTGCCTGTCATTTAAGCGAAAAAAACAACACCCCAGAACATGTGAGGGCGCAGTGGTCGCCTTGGGTGCCCCCTCACACTGAATTTACGATCGCGAGCCAAACCGACGGTTGCGAATGGATTGACCTCATGGAGTTAGCACATGGATAAGGTAAAAGCCCTTTACAAAGGAAAGGCCAAGACAGCCTGGGAAACCAATGATCCCGATTTTGTGATTATGGAGTTTCGTAACGACACCAGCGCCTTTGACGGGGTCAAAACTGCTTCGTTGGAGCGCAAAGGGCTCGTAAACAGTGCGGTAGACGCCTTTATCATGCAAAAGCTATCCGAGGCGGGCATCGCGACTCATTTCGAACGTCGTATTGATGACAACAACGTCTTGGTCAAGAAACTGGACATGCTGCCCGTTGAGTGTGTGGTGCGTAATCGTGCTGCGGGTTCTATTTGCCGTCGTCTGGGCATCGAAGAAGGGCGGGCCTTATCTCCAGCCGTCTTTGAATTGTTTTTGAAAAATGATGCGTTGGGCGACCCGATGATCAATACCAGCCACTGCGTGACCTTTGGCTGGGCGACTCAGGAACAGCTGGCGGAAATGGAGGCCTTAACGCACGCCGTCAACAATGTCTTAGCGCCTTTGTTCCTAGACGCTGGCATGGTGCTCGTGGATTACAAGCTGGAATTTGGCCTATTCAAAGGTCAGATGGTGCTAGGCGACGAATTTAGTCCAGATGGGTGTCGCTTATGGGACGCAGAATCGGGCCGAAAGCTCGACAAAGACGTATTTCGCCAGGATCTAGGTGATCTGGTCGAGAGTTACGAAGAAGTGGCCCGCCGTTTAGGCGTCGAGTTGCCCTGAGCGAGGCCGCTCTGCTAGAGATTACCTTTGAGCTGATGCTGGGAATATTTTTCCTGGCATTAGTAGCAGGCACATTGGATACGCTGGCTGGGGGCGGTGGCTTGATCACCGTGCCTGGCCAGATATTTCTCGGCGTTCCCCCGATCGTCGCATTGGCCAACAACAAATGTTCCGCCTTTGCCGGCACCACCACTGCCAGTTGGCGACTTTATCGTCGGGGCTTATTAAAGATTTCCGCGGTCTGGCCATCCGCTCTGGCGGCATTCGCAGGCAGCTTGGTGGGGGCTTTATTTCTTAAGGGTCTTCAGGCGGATTTCGTCGCCGCGATAGTCCCTTGGATTCTCATTGCGATTGCATGCTATTTCGCAACCTCCAGCTACTTCGACTGGCGCAGACGTCATCTAGGTCCGGTTGTTATTGTCTTGGCAATGGGCTTGATCGGAGCGTATGACGGATTTTTTGGACCCGGGACCGGTTCCTTGATGTTGGCTGCCCTCATGCTCTGCACGAC
>JAAXJV010000134.1 GCA_012269655.1 Pseudomonadales bacterium | reverse complement strand
GCATCGCCGCCTTTCAACAGTGATTCTGCCTGTTTTTCCGAGGACGCGCCGGTTAGAAAGATGGTCGGCAAACGAGCATCTCCGTCGCCCTCTAGCTCGCGCAATTGGTCAATGAGCTCGATCCCGCTCATCTCGGGCATATTGATGTCCGAGATCAGCACATCAACCAAATCCTCTTGCATACTCGACAGCGCTTGAGCCGGATCCTGCAGGTAGGAGGCTTCAATATCGGGCATGTCAGACAGGACGCGTCGAATTTGCATCAAGTCATCGACGCTATCGTCGAGTACTAGGACTTTCATACGATGGGTTATACATACTGGAAAGTACTTAAGCAAGACGTATTGGACCACGACACCGCTAGACGAAAGGCGTACAATCCCTACCCATTAAACAAACCAACGACTAACGAGCCATGAACGCCAAAGCACACCCGTTGTTTAGCTATAAAAAGCACTGGGCCCATAAGTTCGGACCTGCGCCTTTCCTACCCATGTCACGGGAAGAAATGGATCAGTTGGGTTGGGACAGTTGCGACGTCATCATCGTGACGGGGGACGCCTATGTCGATCACCCCAGCTTTGGCATGGCGGTCATTGGACGAACGCTTGAGGCCCAAGGCTTCCGGGTGGGGATCATCGCGCAGCCCGATTGGAACAGCGCAAACGACTTCATGAAGCTGGGTAAGCCCAATCTGTATTTTGGTGTTACGGCTGGCAACATGGATTCGATGGTCAACCGCTACACCAGCGACAGAAAAATTCGCTCTGACGATGCCTACACCGCCGGCGGCATGGCAGGTAAGCGACCAGACCGTGCCACCCTGATTTATACCCAGCGCTGCCGGGAAGCCTTCAAGGACGTTCCCGTAGTGATTGGGGGAATCGAAGCCAGCCTGCGCCGAGCGGCTCAATTTGACTATTGGCAGGAAAAGGTTCGCCGCAGCGTTCTACTCGACTCCAAGGCCGACATTCTGCTGTACGGCAATGCCGAGCGTGCACTGGTGGAGTTAACTCATGGGCTGGCTCAGGGCAAGACGATTGAGGACATGCGCCACTTACGCGGTACAGCAGTCGCAGCCAAGGGCGTACCGGCCGGTTGGTATCAAATCGACTCTACCGAGGTCGATATGCCAGGGCAGATCACTCAGGAGCCAGATCCTTACCAGGACACGACCCAGACGCCGGACTGCAAACTTAATGACGAGCCAGCGGCTGAACCTGATGCCCCACAGGCCATTAAGTTCATTCCCCGCACCACGAAATTGCCCCGGGATAAGACTGTCATTCGTTTGCCTAGCTACGAACAGGTTAAGTCCGATCCGGTGTTGTATAGCCATGCCAGTCGGGTTCTGCATTTGGAATCCAATCCCGGAAATGCTCGCGCCCTGATTCAGCAACATGGCAATCGTTATGTTTGGATCAATCCACCGCCGATTCCCCTGGAAACACCCGAAATGGATGGTGTGTTTGAACTGCCCTATCAGCGGGTGCCGCACCCAGTCTATGGCGACGCCAAAATTCCTGCCTATGACATGATCAAGTTCAGTGTGAACATCATGCGTGGTTGTTTTGGTGGCTGTACCTTCTGCTCGATTACCGAACACGAAGGCCGAATCATTCAAAACCGTTCTGAACAATCGATCTTGAAGGAAGTCGAGGCCATTCGGGACACGACCCCTGGCTTCACCGGAACCATCTCGGATTTGGGTGGCCCGACTGCCAACATGTGGCGACTGGCCTGTAAAGACAAAGAAATCGAGAAGAATTGCCGCAAGTTGTCCTGTGTCTATCCGGGCATTTGCGAGAACTTGCATACCGATCAGATGCCACTGGTTAAGCTGTATCGCAAAGCCCGCACGATCCCCGGTATTAAACGTGTTTTGATTGCCAGTGGTTTGCGCTACGACATCGCTGTCGAGACACCGGCCTATGTCAAAGAGCTGGTGCAGCACCATGTCGGCGGCTATTTGAAGATTGCACCGGAACACACCGAGACCAATGCGCTCTCAAAAATGATGAAACCGGGTATCGGCACCTATGACCGTTTCAAACAGATGTTTGATAAGTACTCCAAAGAGGCGGGCAAAGAACAGTATTTGATTCCGTACTTCATCGCGGCCCACCCGGGCACCACCGATGAAGACATGATGAATCTAGCGCTGTGGTTAAAACGCAATGGATTCCGTGCGGATCAGGTGCAGGCTTTCCTTCCTAGCCCGATGGCGTTGGCCACGGCCATGTGGCACGGCGGCAAGAATCCTCTAAAACGAGTCAAACGAGACAGCGAAGATGTCGTGAGCCCCAAGGGCATGAAACAACGCCGCTTGCACAAGGCGTTCTTGCGCTATCACGACGCCAACAACTGGCCTTTGCTGCGTCAAGCGCTCAAAGACATGGGGCGAGCCGATTTGATCGGTAACGGTAAACGCCACCTAATTCCGACCTATCAGCCTGCGGGCACGGGCAATGCACCCGAGGGCGCGCGACGTAAGAAAACCGGTCAAAAGCAGCAGGTATTCAGAACCCAGCGCACCATGGCTGATCGGCCCAGTACGAAAAAGCCCAGCCGTCGCCGCCGGTAGGCGGCGATCAGGCCGAAACTGCCCGTTCTTGCCAGGGCGCCTCGCGGATCGGCAGGTGAATCACTGCGGACAACACGCCAACCGCGATACCCACCCACCAAACGATGTCATAGCCGCCAAACTGATCGTACAGTTTGCCGCCCAACCATACGCCCATGAAGCTGCCTAGCTGATGGGAAAAGAACACAATGCCATACAGTGTGCCCATGTAACGCAGGCCATAAATATGCGCGACCAACCCACTGGTCAGAGGCACCGTAGCCAGCCAAAGCGCTCCCATGACCAAGCTGAATACCACCACGGTATTGACCGTCATGGGCGTCAAAATGAACCAAGCAGAAATCACCACCCGTGCCGCATACACGCTACTCAGCAAATACTTCTTAGAGTAGCGCTTGCCCAAGGCGCCGGCGGCCAGCGTGCCGGCGATATTGGCAGCCCCAATGATCGCAATGGCGGCCGCGCCCAGCGCCGCGGTGGAATCGATACCCAGCGAAGCGGCCATCGAATCCGGTGCTATCGCCGCACAGGCTTCGGTAATAAAAGCCGGAAAATGCGCCGTCACGAACCCCAACTGAAAGCCACAGCTAAAGAAACCGATGAAGATCATGGCGTAGCTTGGGGCTTTGGCTGCCCGCCACAGCACGGT
>JAAXJV010000303.1 GCA_012269655.1 Pseudomonadales bacterium | reverse complement strand
TTCAAGGCCGTGGCCAGCCAGACCCAGCGAAACACCCACGGCCGGAACCAACCCTACCGCGACGGGGGAATCACGAGGGTATTGAGAGATCTTGCGGCGACCAGCTTCGCCCTCTTTCTTCAGTGCCTCAAGTGTCGGCACTGTAGAGGACAGCAACTGCATGATAATAGATGCGCTGATGTAGGGCATGATACCCAAAGCGAAAATACTCATTCGCTCCAAAGCACCACCCGAGAACATATTGAATAAGCTCAATATGGTTCCCGAGTTGGCTTCGAACAATTCAGCCAAACGGTCCGGGTTGATACCCGGAACCGGAATGTGCGCACCAATTCGGTAAATGACAATCGCCAGCAAGACGAACCGTAGGCGAGCCCACAGTTCTGTCAAACCGCCCGATTTTGCCATATCGCCGCGTGCAGCCATCGATTATTCCTCGACCTTACCGCCAGCCGCTTCGATCTGAGCACGTGCACCTTTGGTGACTTTGATGCCCTTCACGGTGACCGCACGGCTCAGCTCGCCAGACAACATGACTTTTACGTGCAATGTTGACTTACGAACCAGACCGGCTGCTTTCAGCGCTTCTAGATCGATAACGTCAGCTTCAACCAGAGCCAGCTCGTGTGAACGAACTTCCTGAGCTACTAGGCTCTTACGGCTGGTGAAACCAAACTTAGGCAGACGACGCTGCAAAGGCATTTGACCGCCTTCGAAGCCCGGCTTAACTGAACCGCCACTACGAGATTTCAGACCCTTGTGACCACGGCCACCGGTTTTACCCAGTCCAGAGCCGATACCACGGCCGACGCGCTTCTTAGAGGTCTTGCTGCCCGGAGCCGGTGACAGGGTGTTTAGACGCATGTCCATGTTATTCCCCTTCAACCTTAACCATGTAGCTAACTTTGTTAATCATGCCGCGAACCGCAGGAGTGTCTTCGACTTCTACAGTTTGGCGGATTTTGCGTAGGCCCAGACCTGCAACGCATGCCTTGTGCGCCTTAATACGGCGGATGGGGCTTGCGGTCAGGGTGACCTTAATCGTGTTTTTAGCCATGACTTATTCCTTAGCCCGTAATTTCTTTAACGGACTTGCCGCGACGAGCTGCTACCGCCTCGGGGCTCTGCATATCACGCAGGCCGTTGATCGTGGCACGAACCACGTTCACGGGGTTGGTAGAGCCGTAGCACTTAGCCAATACGTTTTGAACACCAGCCATTTCCAACACGGCGCGCATTGCACCGCCGGCAATAACGCCGGTACCTGCAGATGCAGGCTGCATGTAGACCTTGGCTGAGCCGTGACGTGCCTTAACAGGGTACTGAATGGTGTCACCATCCAACTCAACAGAGACCATGTTACGACGAGCGTTTTCCATTGCCTTCTGGATCGCTACCGGCACTTCACGCGCCTTACCACGACCGAAGCCAACTTTGCCTTCGCCGTCGCCAACCACTGTCAACGCGGTGAAACCGAAGATACGGCCACCCTTAACAACTTTAGCAACACGGTTGATCTGAACTAGCTTTTCCTGCAGATCGCCTTGGTTTTCTTGTTTCGCTGCCATGTGAATACCCTTAGAACTCAAGGCCGCCTTCACGGGCGGCTTCGGCTAGCGCTTTCACGCGGCCATGATATTTAAAACCCGAGCGGTCAAAGGCAACCTTGGTTACGCCCGCGCTCTTAGCGCGTTCGGCCAACAGAGCACCTACCTTGGTAGCTGCTTCGGTGTTGCCACCAGCTTCGGCACGCAGGTCCTTGTCCAAGGTTGAAGCTGACGCTAAAACCTGGCCGCCATCGGCAGAGATAACCTGTGCATAGATGTGACGCGGTGTGCGGTGAACGCACAGACGGATCGCACCCAGTTCGCGAATCTTGAAGCGTGCACGGCGAGCGCGACGCAGACGTTGTGATTTCTTGTCCATCCTCGTCTCTCCTTACTTCTTCTTAGCTTCTTTACGGCGCACGTATTCGTCTGCATAACGAACACCCTTACCCTTGTAGGGTTCAGGCTTACGGTATGCGCGAATTTCCGCGGCAACCTGACCCAGCAGCTGCTTGTCAGCAGACTTCAACACCAATTCCGTGTTGCTGGGGGCTTCGGCAGTAACACCCTGCGGCAGGTTGTACACGACCGGATGCGAGAAGCCCAACGTCAAGTTGATGCTGCTGCCCTGTACCTGTGCACGGTAACCAACGCCGATCAGCTGAAGTTTCTTTTCGAAACCTTCTGATACGCCTTTAACCATGTTGTTTACGATGGCACGAGCAGTACCTGCCTGTGCCCAGCCCTGCTGCCCTTCACCCTTGGGTGCGAACGTCAGAACGTTATCTTCAAAGCTTACTGCCACCAGGTCATTCACCTGCATAGACAGCTCGCCCTTTGAACCTTTAACGGATACAGCTTGACCTGACTGAGTCACGGTCACGCCGCTGGGGACGTTAATAGGCGCTTTTGCTACGCGAGACATAACGACTCCTTAGAATACAGTGCAAAGAACTTCGCCACCGACGTTTTCTTTGCGTGCTTGACGATCGGTCATCACACCCTTAGACGTCGAGACGATTGATACACCCAAGCCACCCGCAACTTTGGGCAGGTCCTGAGCACCCTTGTACTGACGCAGACCCGGACGGCTAAAGCGCTTGATCTCTTGGATCACGGGCTGGCCTTCGAAATAACGCAGGGTCAGGTTCAATGTTTTCTTAGCGCCATCTTCGGCAACGTCCATTGCGCCAAGGAAACCTTCCTCGACCAGAACGTTAGCGATGCTGACTTTTAGCGTGCTGCTGGGCATCGAAACGCTAGGCAATTTAGCCATCTGTGCGTTACGGATGCGAGTCAGCATGTCCGCTACGGTATCTTGCATACTCATGTGATTCGCTCCCTTACCAGCTCGCTTTCTTCAAGCCAGGCACTTCACCACGCATAGTGGCTTCACGCAGCTTGATACGGCTTAGTTTGAACTTACGGTAAACCGCGTGAGGACGACCGGTCAGCTGGCAACGACGCTGCTGACGAGCCGGAGATGCGTCACGGGGTAGCTTTTGCAGCTTCTGCTGCGCTTCCCAGACTTGCTCTTCTGTACTCTCGGGGCTTTTGATGATTGCTTTTAGGGCTGCGCGCTTAGCAGCAAAACGTGCAACGGTTTTTTCCCGCTTAATTTCGCGCTGGACCATTGAAGTCTTAGCCATTTCTATAACCTCACTTGCGGAACGGGAAGTTGAACGCTGCCAGCAAAGCACGACCTTCATCGTCGTTGTTCGCGCTGGTAGTGATCACGATGTCCAGACCACGGATCTTGTCGATCTTGTCGTAGTCAATTTCGGGGAACATGATGTGCTCTTTAACACCCATAGCGTAGTTGCCACGGCCGTCGAAGCTTTTCGCACTCAGGCCACGGAAGTCACGAATACGGGGGATAGACAGGCTGATTAGGCGGTCCAGGAATTCCCACATCTGCGCACCGCGCAATGTGACTTTACAACCGATCGGCCAGCCCTGACGGATTTTAAAACCCGCCACTGACTTGCGTGCCTTGGTGACGACTGGCTTTTGGCCAGCGATCAAGGTCATGTCCGCGAAAGCGGCATCAATCAATTTCTTATCGTTGATCGCTTCACCCACACCCATGTTAAGTGTGACTTTGGTGATCTTCGGTACTTGCATCGGGTTGGTGTACCCGAACTGCTCTACAAGAGAAGGAGCTACCTTCTCTTTGTAGACGTCTTTCAATCTCGCCATGGCTTAGTTTCCTGCTCTTAGGCGTTTATAAAACAGCGATTAAACCGCTTCGCCGTTGCTTTTGAAGACACGAGTTTTCGTGCCATCTTCAGCTACGTTGAAGCCAACGCGATCGGCTTTGCCAGTCGCGGGGTTAAAAATCGCCACATTTGAAGCCTGAATAGGGGCTTCCTTTTCTACGATGCCGCCGGGCTTTTGGGCCATGGGGTTCGGCTTCTGGTGTTTCTTGATCATGTTGACGCCGCTGACGATCAAGCGACCGTCAGGACGTACGACCAATACTTTACCGCGCTTACCCTTGTCCTTGCCGGCCAACACGATTACTTCGTCGTTGCGTTTAATTTTCGCAGCCATATCACAGCACCTCCGGTGCCAATGAAATGATCTTCATGAACTGCTCACCGCGCAGTTCACGAGTCACGGGTCCAAAAATACGGGTACCGATGGGCGCGTTGTTTGCGTTCAACAAGACCGCCGCATTGCCATCGAATTTGATCAGCGAACCGTCGGGACGACGGATGCCTTTCTTAGTCCGCACTACCAGTGCATTCATCACCTGGCCTTTTTTGACCTTACCGCGCGGAATCGCTTCCTTGACGGTAACTTTGATGATGTCGCCTACACTTGCGTACCGGCGATGTGAACCGCCCAGTACCTTGATGCATTGTACGCGACGAGCACCACTGTTGTCTGCTACTTCTAGCATTGATTCAGTCTGGATCATCTAATTGTCTCCTCAGACCTGTACGCCGCGCTCATCGATGCTGACCAAATTGAAGCTCTTGGTCTTTGACAGCGGACGAGATTCGACCACGGTCACGGTGTCACCGATGTTGCATTCGTTGTTTTCATCGTGTGCGTGCACCTTGGTGCTACGCTTGATGATCTTGCCGTACAAGGGGTGTTTAACCTTGCGCTCGATCATGACCACGATGGTTTTATCCATCTTGTTGCTGACGACGCGGCCGGACAGGGTCCGAGCGGTTGCTTGCTCTGTCATGTCTGTCTCCTTACGCCTTCTCAGCCATAATGGTTTTGACACGTGCGATAGCACGCTGTGTCTGTTTCATCAGGTGGGTCTGACCCAACTGGCCCGTTGCCTTCTGTAGACGAAGCTGGAACTGCTCCTTGCGGAGGTTCAGCAGCTCTTCGTTCAGTGCCGCAACGTCCTTCTCACGAAGTTCGCTCGCTTTCATTACATTACCGTCCGCTTAACGAAAGTGGTTTCGAAAGGCAGCTTAGCGGCTGCCAGAGTGAAGGCTTCACGAGCCTGCTCTTCGGTAACACCTTCAATTTCATACAAAACACGACCAGGCTGGATCTGAGCAACCCAATACTCGACGTTACCCTTACCTTTACCCTGACGTACTTCCAAGGGCTTCTGGGTGATGGGCTTGTCGGGGAAGACCCGAATCCACAACTTACCGCCACGCTTCACCTTACGGGTGATGGTACGACGGCCAGCTTCAATCTGACGTGACGTCATGCGACCACGGCTGACGGCTTTTAGGCCGAATTCGCCGAAGCTAACTTTACTGCCGCGCTGTGCCAGACCGCGGTTACGGCCCTTCTGCACTTTGCGGAATTTCATACGCTTTGGTAGCAACATCTCTGCTTATCCCCTTGCGTTCTTCTTCGCGGCGTCACGACGCTGAGCTGCAGCAGCCTGATCGCGAACGGCTTGAATGCCGCCCAATACTTCGCCTTTGAAGATCCAAACTTTGATACCGATGATGCCGTAAGTGGTTGAGGCTTCAGCAGTCGAGTAATCGATATCCGCACGCAGTGTGTGCAACGGCACACGACCTTCGCGGTACCACTCGGTACGTGCGATTTCAGCGCCGCCTAGACGACCACCGACCTGCACACGAATACCTTCAGCACCCAAACGCATGGCGTTTTGAACGGCACGCTTCATGGCGCGACGGAACATAACGCGGCGCTCTAGCTGACCGGCAATGCTCTGGGCAACCAGGGCAGCATCCAGTTCAGGCTTACGCACTTCTTCGATGTTGATCTGCACCGGAACGCCCATCATTTTGGTCAATTCTTTGCGCAGAACTTCGATATCTTCACCCTTCTTACCGATCACGATGCCAGGACGAGCCGTAGCGATGGTGACCTTGGCATTGGCCGCGGGACGCTCGATACGAACACCGCTTACCTGGGCACTTTTCAATTTTTCGAGCAAGAATGCTCGGGCTTTCAGGTCACTCAGCAAGGTTTCGCCGTACTTGGACTTGTCTGCATACCAGACAGACTGGTGGTCCTTGACGATTCCGAGCCGGATGCCGTTGGGGTGTACTTTCTGACCCATTGCAAACGCTCCTTAAACTTCCGAAACCTTGACGGTGATGTGACATGAACGCTTAAAGATCCGGTCAGCGCGGCCTTTGGCACGCGGACGGATACGCTTCATGGTCATACCTTCGTCAACGAAAATGGTTGATACCGCCAAATCGTCGATATCTTTGCCTTCGTTGTGCTCAGCATTCGCCACTGCGGATTCGAGCACTTTCTTAACGATTGCGGCACCTTTCTTGGTTGAGAAAGCCAGGATATCGAGGGCCTCTTCGACCTTCTTACCGCGGATCTGGTCAGCAACCAGACGAGCTTTCTGCGCCGAGAGACGCGCGCCGCGAAGTTTTGCTGATACTTCAGTCATGCTTAACGTCCCTTCTTGGCTTTCTTGTCAGCCGCGTGACCGCGATAGGTACGGGTCGGTGCGAACTCACCTAGTTTGTGGCCAACCATTTCTTCGGTAACGAAGACCGGTACGTGCTGACGACCGTTATGAACGGCGATAGTCAGACCTACCATGGTCGGAATGATCATGCTGCGACGAGACCAGGTCTTAACCGGGCGCTTGTCGTTGTTTTCGCTCGCAACCTCGACCTTCTTAAGAAGGTGAAGGTCGATGAACGGTCCCTTGCGTAGAGAACGAGGCATCTAGCTTTCTCCTTATTTCTGGCCGCGACGGCGGACGATGAATTTGTCAGTACGCTTGTTCGAACGCGTCTTGAAGCCCTTGGTCGGCTGACCCCAAGGTGTCACAGGGTGACGACCACCAGAGGTACGACCTTCACCACCACCGTGGGGGTGATCAACGGGGTTCATTACCACACCACGAACGGTCGGACGGATACCACGCCAGCGTGATGCACCGGCCTTACCTAGCTGACGCAGGCTGTGCTCAGAGTTTGAGACTTCGCCCAGTGTCGCGCGGCAGTCCGAAGGAACTTTACGCATTTCGCCAGAACGCAAACGGATCGTTGCGTAGGCACCTTCACGTGCAACCAACTGGGCACTGGTACCCGCACTACGTGCGATCTGACCGCCTTTACCGGGACGCAACTCAATGTTGTGGATTGTTGAACCCACAGGAATGTTGCGAATCGGCAAGCATGAGCCGGGCTTCATCGGAGCGTCTACGCCGCTACGAACTGCATCACCCGCGAACACGCCCTTAGGCGCCAAAATGTAACGGCGTTCGCCGTCAGCGTACAAAACCAAAGCAATGTGTGCGCTACGGTTAGGATCGTATTCGATACGCTCAACCTTGCCGGGGATACCGTCTTTGTTGCGCTTAAAATCGATAACACGGTAGTGGTGCTTGTGACCGCCGCCCACGTGACGTGTTGTGATACGACCCTGGTTGTTACGACCACCGGTCTTGTTTTTCTTCTCTAGCAGAGGCGCGTACGGAGCACCCTTGTGCAAGTGGGGATGTACCACTTTGACAAGGTGACGACGGCCCGGAGAAGTAGGTTTAGTCTTAATTACAGGCATTTTACTTCCCTTATTCGCCGCCCAGCTCGATCTCTTGGCCTTCAGCCAAGGTCACGTAGGCCTTGCGGATGTCGTTGCGCTTACCAAAACCACGCGCAGTACGCTTGGTCTTGCCCTTGATGTTCACGGTGTTGACCTTGGTGACTGTTACTTCGAACAGTTGCTCAACGGCCGCTTTAATTTCAGGCTTAGTTGCGTCAGGCGCCACTTTGAAAACGTACTGGTTGTTAGCGTCAGCTACCAACGTCGCTTTCTCAGAGATGTGCGGAGCAACAATCACTTGATAGATACGTTCTTGGTTCATGCCAGCTTCTCCTCGAGGCGCTTAACCGCGTCTACTGTCATGACCACTTTGTCGAAACCAACCAGGCTGACCGGATCAACACCGGCTGCGTCGACTGCAGTAACGTAAGGAATGTTACGAGAAGCCAAGAACACGTTCGCGTCCAGCTCTTCAGTAACGATCAAGGCACCACGCTCACAGCCCAGTTCGTTCAACTTAGCTGCCATCAGCTTGGTTTTGGCTTCAGCCAATTCCAGCTTTTCAACAACGATCAAACGCTCTTGGCGAACCAGCTCAGACAGAATGCTGCGAACGGCTGCGCGGTACATTTTACGGTTAACTTTCTGCTCAAAGTCACGAGGACGCGCAGCAAAGGTCACACCACCACTACGCCAGATCGGGCTACGGATGGTACCCGCACGGGCACGACCAGTACCCTTCTGACGCCAGGGCTTCTTACCGCCACCTGACACATCAGAACGAGTCTTTTGAGCTTTGCTTCCCTGACGAGCACCCGCCATGAAAGCTGTTACGACTTGGTGGATCAGCGCTTCATTGAAGTCGCGACCAAACACGTCGTCTGAAACTTGAGTTGCGCCACCGCCGGCGATTTGAATTTCCATCACTCGACTCCTTAGCGCTTGATTTTGACAGTCGGCTTAACGATCACGTCACCGCCTTCGGCTCCGGGTACAGCACCCTTGACCAACAGCAGGTTGCGCTCAGCGTCAACACGAATGATTTCTAGAGACTGAGTTGTAACGCGCTCAGCACCCATGTGACCGGCCATCTTCTTGCCTTTCCAAACGCGACCTGGCGTCTGGCACTGACCGATAGAACCGGGAGCACGGTGGCTCAATGAGTTACCGTGAGTGGCGTCTTGCATAGAGAAGTTCCAACGCTTAATCGCGCCCTGGAAACCTTTACCCTTTGACTGGCCAGTTACGTCAACCTTTTGACCGGCTTCAAATACGTCTACAGTCAACTCGCTGCCCACTTCCGGCAGATCCTGACCTTCAGCACGAAGCTCCCAGAAACCACGTCCGACTTGTACGCCATTCTTGTTGACGTGACCCTGGACGGGCTTAGAGACGCGTGACAGACGGCGCTCGCCCACTGTCAGCTGAACGGCGTTGTAGCCATCCGTCTCGTCAGTTTTGACCTGAGAGACGCGATTGGGCGACACCTCAATAACGGTCACGGGCACTGATACGCCCTCCTCGGTGAATACCCGAGTCATTCCGGCCTTACGACCGATCAATCCAATAGCCATTTGCTATCTCCATTCCGTCTGCATACGGGGCTTTCACCCGCTATGGCCCTTTTCGGTTCAACACACGCACCGCTTGTCGCCAACATCCGCCCGGTTTTCGGCGGGTTGGATAATTCATCAGCCTAGGCTGATTTGTACGTCTACACCTGCAGCCAGATCTAGCTTCATCAGGGCGTCAACGGTCTTATCAGTGGGCTCGATAATGTCGAGCATCCGCTTGTGAGTCCGCATTTCGTACTGGTCACGTGCGTCTTTGTTGACGTGAGGTGAAACCAGAACGGTGTAACGCTCTTTACGCGTCGGCAAAGGGATAGGACCGTTAACCTGAGCGCCAGTGCGCTTAGCGGTGTCCACGATTTCCAATGCTGAGGCGTCGATCAAACGATGATCAAACGCTTTCAGGCGAATGCGGATTTTCTGATTCTGCATCGCTGCGTTTTCTCCTAGTTGTTTTTTCTGGGCGCAAAAGCGCACCCGGAAAAAGGGAGCGCGAACTATACGCAGGTCTGCACCTGATGTAAAGCTCCCGCAACCCTTTAATTTATTGGTGTTTCAGCGCTCGGCCAGCGCTTCAGATAATGTCTTTGTTAAGGGCTTCGTTAAGTAACTCAGGACCGTATTTGAACCGGTATTAATTTCGACCGAGGCGGTCATGCCCGGAATAATATCGAATTCAAAATCGGGGCGTTTTGAGAAGCGTCCAGACAGGCTTTCGACTTGGCCGCGATAGAACGGCACGCTTTCATCGCCAGTTTGATCCAGAAGCGTATCTGGGCTGACGTAGGTCAACTGCCCATTCAAATCGCCGAAAATCGTGTAATCGTAAGCATCCATTTTTATGGTCGCCGTCATGCCTTCTTTAACAAAGGCGATTTCAGCCGGGGGAATTTTAAGCTCGATTAACAGCGAATCGTCGACTGGCAGGATCTCCATTAAGACCTCGCCCGGCCGAACCACACCACCCAGGGTGTTGACGGCAAGGTTTTTTACTAAACCATTGACCGGCGCTTTAAGCGTGGTTTGTTCGAGCCGGCTCTGTGACTGACTTAATCGCTGCTCAACGGAGGCTAGGTCGCTTTCTACTTTAACTAGCTCGGCAGAGGCATCACTCATAAAACCGTTGGAAACGTTTTGAGAACGCCCATTGAGCTCGGCCAATTGACGCTCTAATTGAAGAACGTCCGATTCACTGACATCTCCGCTGTCCAGTAACGGCCGGAGCAAAGACAACTCGCGAGTTACCAGATCTCGGCTTTGTCGAATCCCGGAGAGCTCTTCTTCCAGGCCCCGCTTACGAGAATCGAATAACGACTGCTGGGTCTGCAAGAATTGCGGATAATCGACCAGCAACTCCGGGAAGATCGGCTCGCCACCCCTGATTTCCGCATTTAGACGCGCTTGAATGGCCAGCAAAGTCGCCCGTTCAGCTCGGATCTCTTCCAATACGCTTTCGGACTGATCCCGACGCAGCTCCACAACGACTTGACCTTCGCGGACTCGCTGCCCTTCCTCGACTAGAATGTCGGCAATTACACCGGTTTCAGAGGCCTGAACAACCTTGGTCTTTGAGCTCGCGATCACGGTGCCGGTCGCCCGAGTAACCTCGTCAATTTGCGCCCACTGCGCCCAACTCAGAAATGCACCCAGGCCGATGACACCCAGCCACACGGCACTGCGGCGGTGGCGAAGGTCGCGACGTAACTCTGCCGCACCAAAATCCCGGCTGACGTGCTGGGTAAACCACAACCAATTCATGACTTACCCTCCGTAGGTGAAGATCGTTGCATTTGGGCCATCACTTCCGCAGAAGGCCCATCGATAACCAACTTGCCACGCTCCAGAATCATGACCCGATCGACTCGACGGACATGCTGTAACTTATGAGTGACCAATATCACCGTGGTGTCTTTGGGTAAGCCATCAAGCAGCAAACCCATCAAGCGCTCTTCCAACCCACGGTCCATCGATGCCATGGGTTCATCGAGCAAAACAATTCTCGGTTTGGCCAACAGCGCTCGGGTAAAGGCCACCAACTGCTTCTGCCCGCCTGACAGGCCCTGCCCGCCCTCGGAAATTCGGAGCTCTAAACCATGGGGGTGACCGGCAATCACCTGATCCAATCCGGTCTTAGCGCAGGCTTCGGCCAGCTCGCTCTCAGCCGCCATCGGCAGACCCAGGGTTAAGTTCTCGCGTAAGGTACCACCAAATAGGCGGGCCTCTTGCGGCAAATACAGGATTTGCTCTCGTAGGAAGTCTGGGTTTAACAAATTAAAGTCATACCCGTCGTATCTGACACTGCCCTGAGACGGCTGATACAACCCCGCTAGCAAACGCACCAAAGTCGACTTACCGGAGCCAACCGACCCCAGCACCGCCACCCGCTCACCGGGCTTAAACTCTAACGGCGGCAATTCCAGTGTGAGTAGACTGGGGTCATAGCCGAACTGCAATGCATCCGAAGCCAAGGCACCAACTGGCTTATCCAAGACCGCGCGGCGATGGGTGCCATCACGATCAGCACTCAAACGCATAGCGCCGGTCAATGCTTCCAGAGCGATTTTCGACTTCTTCGCCTGCACCAACATATTCGGGAATTGCGAGAATGCACCCAAGGCTCGTCCCGATAGGATTGAACAGGCAATCAAGGCACCCATGGTCAGCTCACCCTGGGTCACCAACACTGCACCGTAGGCCACGATTCCGACGTAACTCAGCTGCTGGAGCGATTGGCTGAAGTTACTCGACAGCGCCGAGAGTCGCTTAACCTTTAGCTCGCCGTCCGAGACTGCCTCGGTCAAACCAAACCAACGATGCGCAAAGGTCGAATTACCGCCGGCCGCTTTGACGCCTTCGATTCCATCAAGTGACTCGATCAACAAACCGTTTCTGAGATTCGCCTCGGTCATGTTTTGTTTTGTGTACGTTTCCAAAGGACGGCGAAGGCTGAGGCCAAATAAAATACCGATGGGCAGAATGATTAGAGGAACCAGCACCACTGAGCCACCGATGAACCAAATCACCGATAAGAATAAGAAGGCGAAGGGCAGGTCCGCGCCGAAGAACAGCAAACTGGTCATCATGAACTGACGAACGCTATCGAAGCCTTTGATTTGAGCCGCCATGGTCCCGACGGTTTTGGGCCGCGTGTTCAGCCTTAAATCTAGGCCCCGTTCAAAAAATAGCTGGCCCAGTGAGCGATCGATGGAGTCACTGGCCCGATCGATAAAGCTGGTTTTAATCTGCTTTGCCAAAAACTCAAGGAACAGGGTCAGCAAAACGCCTGCGGTCAGCACATATAAAGTGGGCAGAGCGCCCGTGGGCACCACACGGTCGTATACCTGCATGGTGTAAAGCGCAGACGCGACGCCAAATAGCCCTGCCAAGATTGAAGCCACCAGCGCCTCGCGCAACAGTGTTCGGTGCGCAGCAAATGCCCGCTTAAAAATCCCCTGGACATCAAAGCCTTCTTTCATTGCCTTTGACGGCCCGCAGGACATCACGAGGGCGCCTGAGTCACACTGATCAAAAGGAATCAAAGCCGGGGCCTGATCCGACGCGCGAACCCAAATTCCGGATTCAGATACCCCAGTAACCAAGGCCGGCTCGTCTTTAACAATGGCCAAAGCAGGCAGCTCGTGCTCGCTTAACGATTCGAAGGGCTTTGGAACGATTCGGCCAGCGGGGAAGTGCTGACCCCAAAGCCGCTTGGCAATGCCAAAGGCATCAACATCGACTTCTTCACCGAGCCCCTGCTGCTCAGCGATTAACAGCCATTGGCGCTCAGTAACCGACTGCCCCAAGTGGGTAGACAGCTGATCTAATGCGCGAGCAAGCTGGCCCAACGGCTGAGCGAGGTCGATGCTGTCATCCATCTAAGTGGCCTGCCTTGGTAATCTCATCCAACAACAGTGCCGACTGGCACTGAGTAGCTCTGGCCTGAACCAGCGCCGTTCGAGTACGAGTTAGCTCTTCCTGAGCATTGAGTACATCCAGCCAACTGCTTAATCCGGACTTGAAACGACGATT
>JAAXJV010000107.1:1409-3259 GCA_012269655.1 Pseudomonadales bacterium | reverse complement strand
GCTCGATGGTCTGCATCTTAGGGCGCAGGATTGGGGTGATTCAAATGAGTGGCGTCGATCTTTTCTATCAACTCATCAGACAAACGCATTTCCATACTGTCAATATTGTCGGATAGCTGCTCCAGTGAGGTGGCGCCGATAATATTTGACAACACAAATGGCCGCGTAGTGACGTAGGCCAATGCCATCTGGCTGGGATCTAAGCCGTACTCGCGTGCCAGCTCGACGTAGGCCTCGATCGCCTGAACGCAATGGGGATTGTTGTATCGGCTAAATCGAGTGAACAAGGTCAGTCGTGCATTGGCAGGACGCTGTCCATTTAAGTATTTGCCGGACAGGGCGCCAAAGGCTAACGGCGAGTAAGCCAGCAACCCAACGTTCTCACGATGGCTGACCTCGGCTAAGCCCACTTCATAGGTCCGGTTAAGCAGGTTGTAAGGATTTTGAATCGTGACAATTTTAGGCAGCCCCATTTTTTCCGCCAGATGCAGAAACCGCATGGCGCCCCAGGGCGTTTCGTTGGACAAGCCAATTTGACGGACTTTTCCTTGCTCAACCAGTTCAGCAAGGGCCGCGAGGCTCTCTTCGATGGGCGTTTCATCAGCTTCTTGGTGGACATAGCCAAGTTTGCCGAAATAGTTGGTGTTGCGATCTGGCCAGTGCAATTGATACAGATCGACATAATCGGTTTGAAGGCGTCGAAGGCTGTCGTCGATCGCTTGGTGGATATGTGCTCGGGTGTGGCGTGGTCCACCGCGTAGATGTTCCATGGTGTTGCCCGGACCGGCTGCTTTGGTCGCTACCACCCAGTCTTCGCGTCGGCCGGTTTTGGCAAACCAATTACCGATGTACTGCTCGGTCAAGCCCTGAGTCTCAGGTTTGGGTGGCACGGGGTACATTTCTGCACAGTCCATAAAATTGATGCCGCGCTCTAATGCGTAGTCGATTTGGCTGTGTGCCTCGGCTTCGGTGTTTTGCTCACCCCAGGTCATAGTGCCAAGGCAGATAGGTGTGACGGTACGGCCGTTGATTTGAGTCAGTTGCATGGGCGTCTTCTTATTAGCGGATGTTCGCTAACAATTAGGGTTTTTCGTCGTCTAACTCAAGGGTAAATTCAATCATTTCGATCGAATTTTCATCCTCGCCTAGCACGATGGCATCTTCAAAAGCCGCCACGGGTTTTTCTGGCTCGGTGTTCGAGGACATCACCGGTTCGATCGAGTGACCACTCAGTTCAGCGAGAAATGCGTTCAATTCTTTACGCTCGGGGAACTCGGCTACTTGTTCAGTTTGAATATCGCTTAACAACAGGTCGTCATGGCCTTTAGCGATTCGAGCGAGCGCACGAAGCAAACTATGCTTTTCGTCATCTTCACCGGCTTCAAGGCCATCTTGGATTTGGTTAATTGCTTGATCTACCTCGCCGTAGGCCGCCATCAGCAGTGCTTTTTCGGCTCTGTCCTGAGCGGCAGGCTGGAAGTGGGGAAGGCTGGGCTCAATCCGAGGTTCGTTAACCGTTTCGGTTGCTGGATCTATCGCTTCAAAAACGGGATCCACTTCATTTTCAAAGGTCGTGATAGATGAAGCGGGTAACGGGTCGGTCCGGGTTCGCCATAGTCGTAGGCCTAAAACCAGCGCCAACAGTCCTGCCAACCCGCCCGCCAGTGCCTGCGAATAGGTCACGTACCAGGCATTTGGGTCAACATTGAAGTCTGGCAACCCAACCACGGGCAAAGCCGCCGCTTGAGACAGAATGGTTTTCTCGGTCGACTTTGTTGTAACCGTAGCGATCGGATCGTTTGGCACGACCGCGATGGGTGCCTCTGCGATTAACGGCGCGTGCAACGGCG
>JAAXJV010000107.1:0-1309 GCA_012269655.1 Pseudomonadales bacterium | reverse complement strand
AACGGCGCGTGCAACGGCGTTGGCACCGGTTCAATCACTGGCGCTAAAGGTGCGAGTGCACTGCCCGTTGCTTCGGCGATGGTCGCGCCAATTTCGTTGCGGCTGGCGCCGGTTTGCTGCAGTTGAGCGATTTGCAGTTCTAATTCTTGTATGCGTTGTTTGAGGAATTCGGCTTTCGAATCGTCGACGACGCCGTCATCAGTTACCAGTGTCAGGTTCGCATTGGGGGATTCAAGTACAGGCAGGGTCTTGATCGGCTGAATTTCCTGAACAAGTTCAGTCGGTGCTGAAGTCGAAACGGGTGTGGGCTCCGGCAGGGGTGATTCACTCGTTTCTAGCCCCGGCAATTGCAGCAAGGCACCGGCACGTAGCAAATTAATGTTGCCGTCGATAAAGGCCTGTGGGTTCAAATCAAAGAGCGCCTGGACAAAGTTGTCCACACTGGGTGCGGCGCCGGGCGTGAAGTAACGCTGCGCAATGCGCGTCAGGGTATCCCCGCTACGGACAAGGACCTCTTTGGCCGCTTTTAAATCAGACGTCAGGGATTCGTCCCTAGCCACCGAGGATGGGGTTTCAATCGCTTGCGCAGGCGCTTTTGGCTTTAGTGCAGGATTGGCGATAAAGGGCTTGATGGCATTCTTTGAAATAGCAGAGGGAATATCAAACTGTGCGATTTCAGCCGTGCCAGGCAGATCTAACAGGGTTGCGATTTCACGGGTTGAATGGCCTTGCTCGTGATCGGCCCGGAGCAAAAACAGCAAAAAGGGTTCGCGGATCGGCGCCGAGGATTCAACGTAGATGTATTGATTGTCCGGACCCACGGTAAAATTCAGGTCAGATAAGGTGCGTGTGCGCTCGATGCCGGCGGCGTTAAACGCACGCTGTGAGGCCAGCGAAGGGACCAAGGTTTTTCCAATCGCTTGGCTGATTTTGATGCGGGCCTTGAGCGGTTCATTCAGGTAGGACGCGACCTCGATGTCGTGCAATCGAACCGCGTGGGCAGCCCCTAATGTCGACATTAGGGCCATCGCTACCAGGCTTTTGGCCGACTTGCGCCAGATCGAATGTGCTCGTTTCACTTACCGCAATCCACTTCAGTAATTCAGTGAATTTAGCCTAGTTAAGTCTGCTCGCTTCGCCAGCGGGTCTAGTACCAGGCGCCAATATTACACGGCGGCTGTCGGAGGCGATGTTCTCGGGCGGATCAGGGCCAACAACAGCACCACAATGGCGACCGGGATCAGCATGGCCAGAGTCAGTGGCTGCCAGCCTAAGCCCGCTTCCAGTGGGCTCGCGAATAACACAGCCA
>JAAXJV010000208.1 GCA_012269655.1 Pseudomonadales bacterium | reverse complement strand
GTTCAAGCGCGCATCATAAACGTTAATGCCGTCAATCACGCTATCCGGCCGCGACAGATACACAAACTCAAACAAACACGGCGTGAACTGGGCCTCTGGCGCGCACAAGCGAGTATGCAGGTTGCCCTTTTCGTCGACCATCAGTGCCTCACCCGGCTCTAGGTCACGAATCAACTCAAACCCTGCGGTCGACAACGCCACCGATTCACTGGCGACCATGTATTCGGTCCGGCCATTTTGTTCACGCTTACCAAATACCAGAGGGCGAATGCCGTTGGGATCTCGAAACGCTAACATGCCGTGACCGCTGATCAGAGCAACCACGGCGTAAGCACCTTTGCAGCGGCGGTGCACTTCGGCCACCGCATCAAAGAAATCATCCGAAGTCGGCGAGAGCTTACCCAGAATCTGCAAGTGATGGGCTAAGACATTCAGCAGGGCTTCAGAATCTGAGCTGGTATTGATATGGCGAAGGTCGGCTTCGTATAAGGACTTCAACAGCTCTTCGGTATTGGTCAAGTTCCCGTTGTGGGCAAGACAGATGCCATAGGGGCTGTTGACGTAAAACGGCTGTGATTCTGCCGAACTAGAGGATCCAGCAGTCGGGTAACGACAGTGGCCAATGCCCATGTTGCCGATCAGGTTGCGCATGTGGCGAGTTCGGAAAACATCCCGCACCAATCCATTATCTTTGCGCAAATGCAGGTGCCCTTGATCGTCTTCCGTGACAATACCGGCTGCGTCCTGTCCACGATGCTGCAAGACGGTTAATGCGTCATACAATTCTTGGTTGACGGGGCCATTCCCGTACATCCCAACGATGCCACACATTCGTTAACTCTCCTTCAGGGATCCATCCCACAGTGTTGCAACCGACCACTCGGCTACTTCAATAAATTTAGGTACCAGCAACGACTGAGTAAACCAGTCATCACTTCTGAATGGGCTTAGATTGATCAGGGCAACGGCCACAGTAACCACTAATGCGCCCCGGGCAGCACCAAATACCATGCCCAACAATCGATCGGTCATGGTCAATCCGGTAGCGGATACCAGGGCACTCAGGGCCCATCGAACTACCGAGCCCAGAATCAAAATCAAGATAAACACCCCAGCCATGGCCGCAATCTTTAGGTAAAAAGGGTCGGCAATGATGTCGGCTAGAAAAGGCTGTGCTTTGGGAGCCAAGATTCGGGAGCCAAAAAACGCCACGACCCAGGTTCCCAAGGACATCGCTTCTTTGATTAAGCCCTTGGTCAAGCTCATCAAGGTGCTAATGCCAACAACAGCAATCACCACGTAATCAAATTCGGTCATGGCCTAAACCGAGTCACTGCGCCTTTGAGGTTAAAATCCGCGGCTAACGGACCCAGCAAGGCTTCCGCATCCTCACGCGCTCGGACCGGCCCAATGATGACCCGGTGCAACTCCCCTCGCGGCAAGACTCGAACCTGGGCCCAGCCTTTTTGTTCTAACTCAGTGGCAAGTTTCCGGGCATTCTGCTGGTTACGGAAGGTGCCGGCCTGAACGCCCCAGGCATCGGGCATGGGTGCTACCGGATCCGCGGTCGGATCTAACATTTGCGTGCCCTGGTTTAAGAGCTGAACGGCTTCGGCCGGCATCGGTGCCGGTGCAGTAGGTGGACCGGCAAACGGACTGGCCGGCACGTCTTCAATGGCCAACCGTCGGGGATCATAGGCCGCCTCGTCCGAATCCAAAAAGAACGGGAGAATAATGATGCACAACGAAACAAACACGATGGCGCCGATCACGCGATGGCGAATTTGACGTGCGGTTAAAACCGGTTGTGCACTCATTGCAAAAACTCCGAATCCATGACGGCCTCGACCGTCAAAAACGAGCCGGTTACCAGCACTCGATCGCCCTCTTGCGCTCGTGTCACGGCGTTAGCCAAAGCCAGCTCTGGCGTTGGAAACACCAGGGCTTGAGGCAACAAAGACTCTTGGATCTGCTGAGCGTCCCAGCTTCGACTTCCACCTGGGTTAGTTAAGAACCAGGTGTCGACCACAGGCGCAACCTCACCAATGAAATCCATGTGCTGCTTGTCATTAAGCATACCCAGCACACAGAAAGTTTTACCGACGACCGGATTCTGTTTAAGCGTACCGCGCAAGGCAAAACCCGCGGCTGGATTGTGCGCAACATCCAGCACGATCTCGACGCCCTTGGAGTTATGAACCACTTCCCAACGACCCCGAAGCTGGGTGTACTCGATTCCCAACAATACAGCTGAATCTTTCAACTCAGGATTGATTAAGTAGGCCGCTTGGACGGCGCAGCCCAAGCTATCCAAATTCAGTTGATGGTAGGGCAAAGCCGTCAGAAGTTTTAACTTGCCTGCCGAGCCTTTACCTTGCCATGACCAAGCGGTTGGCTTGCCAATCGTGGTTTCCAGATAGGCTTCCCACTGCTGAGTGTTCTGAAAAACTTGACAATTTAATTCACTGGCCTTGCGCTTCATCACGGCAGGCAAATTGGCCTGACCCAGTACAACGGGAATGCCCTCGCGGAAAATTCCTGCTTTTTCCTGAGCCACCGCGTGTAAGGTTTCGCCCAGCCAGTCCATATGATCCAGGCCCACCGATGTCACGACTGCCACATCCGCGTCGACCACGTTGACGGCATCCAGCCGGCCACCCAAGCCAACCTCTAATACCCAATAATCCAATTCCGATCGCTGGAACAAATCCAGACATACCAGGGTGGTAAATTCGAAATACGTCAGGTCAGTTTTTTCTCGAGCGCTTTCAACCCGCTCGAAGGCATCCAACAGATCGGTCGAGATAGCCATCTCGCCATTGATCATGATGCGTTCATTAAATTCACGAATGTGTGGCGAGGTGTAGCGACCGACTTTGGCACCTGAATAGCGAAGAATGCAGTCCAGTGCGGTGCAACAGGTGCCTTTGCCATTGGTGCCCGTCACCGTAATCACTTTAGCTTCGATTGGACCGACCTTAAGTCGGTCCCACACTGCACGGATGCGGTCCAATCCCAATTCAATCCGACTCGGATCGAGAGACTCGATATACGTTAACCACTCCGGCAGCGAGCGCATAGGCTTAGCCATTGGTCTCCGCTGCGTGGGTCATCGACGCCAACAAACGGTGTAAGGTGTCGCGCAAGTCACCGCGGCGAACGATCTTATCCACGGTACCGTGCTCTAACAGAAACTCAGCGCGCTGAAAGCCTTCCGGCAATTTTTCACGCACGGTTTGTTCGATCACACGAGGGCCCGCGAATCC
>JAAXJV010000271.1 GCA_012269655.1 Pseudomonadales bacterium | reverse complement strand
AATTTCCCGGAACTTTGCAAAATCCAATACCTGAGAGTAAGCACTGAAACCCGCAATGATCATCTTTGGCTTATGCTCGTTAGCGAGCGCACGAATCTCGTCGTAATCAACGTACCCCTGCTCATCAATTCCGTATTGAACGGCTTTGTAGCTCTTACCCGAGAAATTAACGTGTGAACCGTGCGTTAAGTGACCACCGGCGTCCAGACTCATGCCCAAAACCGTATCACCTGCGTTTAACAAAGCCAAAAATACCGCCGCGTTGGCCTGCGAACCGGCATGGGGCTGCACGTTGGCGTAATCTGCACCGAACAATTGCTTGGCTCGTTCAATCGCCAACTCTTCAGCCACGTCGACATGCTCACAACCACCGTAGTAACGCTTGCCCGGATAACCTTCAGCGTATTTGTTGGTCAATACGCTGCCCTGGGCTTCCATCACTCGAGGGCTGGTGTAGTTCTCACTGGCGATCAGCTCAACGTGGTCTTCTTGACGCTTTGCCTCCGCTTCCATGCTGACGGCGAGTTCGGGATCGTATTGAGCAATTGACGAGGTGTTGGCAAACATTCCACGGTCTCCTGTTGTGGGGCCAAAAATTCGAGTTGGATTATATTAGATTTCAAAACCTTTCGCTCATCTGCTTTTTTCCGCCAACTTGCCCCTTGAAAGCGACCGAAAGCACGTCAAACTATGCCTACCAACAAAAGGAACAAACGATGTCGAATCTGCGTTACACCGAGGAGCACCAATGGGCCGATAATGATCACGGAGTTGTGACGGTCGGCATTAGTGAGTTCGCGCAAGCTGAACTAGGTGACGTGGTCTATGTCGAGCTACCGGATGAGGACATAGACGTTCAGGCAGGCGAACGCATCGCGACCGTGGAATCCGTCAAAACCGCCAGCGAAGTTTACGCGCCGGTCAGCGGGCGCATCGTCACCGTTAACCGTGACCTCGACGATGCGCCTGAGGCCATCAACGAAGATCCTGAATCCAGCGCATGGTTTGTCAAAATCGAGATGAGCGATGCGGCTGAATTGGACAGCTTGATGACCCAGGAAGAATACCTCGAGCATGTAGGCGACTAATCTGATGGACAAAAAGGTTGCCTCTGGAGCCAAGCACGTCACACCTGAAGGAATTCGGGCGATTAAAAATGGTCAGAAAGATCAAACGGGTGCAGTTGCACCCCGCGGTGATAAACCCAAATGGCTTCGTTTTCAGGCCGCTGGGGGCGAGACCTACACGGCGGTCAAGAAACTCGTCAAAGAACACCGCCTAAGTACAGTCTGTGAAGAAGCGATGTGCCCAAACATAGGCGAATGCTGGAGTGCCGGGACAGCCACTATCATGCTAATGGGCAGCGTGTGCACCCGAGCCTGCAAGTTCTGCAGTGTGGACACGGGTAACCCCAAGGGCTGGCTGGATTTGGAAGAGCCCAAAAATACCGCCGAATCGGTCGCCATCATGGGCCTGAAATATGTGGTACTGACCAGCGTCAATCGCGACGACCTGGAGGACGGTGGCGCCGGCCATTTCGCGCAAGCCGTCCGAGAAATCAAACAGCGCACACCTGAAACCGCGGTTGAAGTTCTGACGCCTGACTTCCAAGGTGTGATGAAGGACGTTGAAACCATCGTGGATTCGGGCATCGAAGTGTTTGCGCAAAACGTGGAAACTGTTAAGCGCCTGACCCATCCTGTACGAGACCCTCGCGCCAGCTACCAGCAAACCTTGGATGTGTTGGCACATGCGAAACGCCACCGTCCTGAAATGCTGACCAAAACCTCTGTCATTCTGGGCCTCGGTGAAACCGAAGACGAAATTCGAGAAGTGCTGGCCGATCTCAAAGCCCACCAAGTCGACATTGTGACCTTTGGTCAGTATTTACGCCCCACCAAAAACCATTTACCTGTAGATCGCTACGTGACGCCTGAACAATTCGCCACATATCGCGAATGGGGCCTAGACATGGGATTCTTGGAAGTCGTTTCTGGGCCCATGGTGCGCTCAAGCTATCGAGCCGAGCAGGCCTTGGCGAAAAACAACGCGGGCATCGACAGCAACATCATTCCCAGTATCACGCTCTAACGAATGACACTCGTTTCCTCAAAAGCGCCGGTTTTGATCGGCTACATGGTCTTTGCCATGTTTGCTTTCGCGGTCTGTGACGTCGGCATCAAAATGATGGGCGATACCCTGCCTATATCGCAAATTCTTTTTTTGATGGGCAGCATCAGCGCGATCTTTGTCGGCCTGGGCGCCATTGCTCGGGGCAAGCAACTGTTTGATACCAAGGTATTCGAGCCTCTGTTTATCTTGCGAACTGTATTGGAATTTATCGGTGGCTTAGCCTTTATTTCAGCCTTCGTATTTGGGTCGCTCTCGATCTCATCTGCTATTTTGCAGGCGGTGCCTGTGGTGGTCGCATTAGGCGGAACCTGGTTTTTTGGCCAACAGGTTTCACTCCGACAGTGGGTACTCATCAGCGCCGGCCTATTGGGCGTCATGGTTATCCTGAGCCCTTGGAATGCGAGTTTTCAGTCTGTTTCCCTATTGGCGATCGTAGCTGTGATGTGCCTAGCGGGACGTGACCTGATCATGCGTCGCATGGGGCGTGCGCTGGATACCGGCGTTGTGTCTTTTTGGGCCTTCGCCGGTACGGGCTTGGGTGGTTGGTTGATTCAGCCCTGGATGGGGGAATGGCAACCTTTGGATGCCGAAAACTGGGGCTGGTTAACACTGACCGTAATCACGCTGGTACTGGCCTATACGGCGGTCGTTCGAGCGACCCGAGAAGGTCAAGTCGCGGTGATCGCGCCCTTCCGTTACTCACGCTTGCTGTTCGCGGGGCTCTTAGCCGCCGGTATCTTTGGCGAACCGATCACGGCTTCATTGCTACTCGGCAGCGCTTTGATTGTCGTATCCGGAATTCTGACACTGCGGCAGGCATAAAAAATGCCCCAGAGCGGGCGACCGCTGGGGCATTCTGTCTAAGCTAAATTTACTGGGCTTTTAGCTCTAAACGTCGACGGTGCAATACCGGCTCGGTATAGCCTGAGGGCTGAACAACCCCTTCCATCACCAGCTCCATCGCTGCTTGGAAGGCGACGGAGCCTTCGTAGTCCGCCGCCATCGAACGATACAATGGATCTCCGGCGTTTTGCTCATCAACCACCTTGGCCATGCGCTTCAACGTTTCTTCGATCTGTCCGACAGAAACGATGCCATGCAACAGCCAGTTGGCCATGTGCTGGGCTGAGATACG
>JAAXJV010000211.1 GCA_012269655.1 Pseudomonadales bacterium | reverse complement strand
TAAGAGCGCGGGACCCAATGCATTGACTTGATAACTGTAAAGAGCCGAATCCGATTGCAATTGGCGAAGCGACTTTTCCGGCTGACCCGAATCCCAGTGCAACACTCCGGCCGTGTTGATGACCATCTGCAAATCAGGCAAGGCACTCATGGCCGCGGTTACAGCAGATTGAATGCTACCCGGATCAGATAAATCGATCACAATCGATTGCGAAGATGCCGGATGCCGGGCCCCCGTCCAGACTTCATGGCCTTGGCCGCGTAAATGCTTAACCCAGGCGGCGCCGATACCCTGAGTACCGCCAACAACCCATACCTGCATGGGACTTTCCTTATACTGGTTTTATCCAGTTATCAGGCCAAATCCCACCCAATGCAAGGGTCGCTTGATAGGCTTTGCGCGCGACTTTTTGACCCAACTGATCGATTATTTCGTCGCCCATGCGTGCGGCCGGACCGCTTAGGCTGATCGCCACCCTAGCCTGACCAAATTCATCAAACACGGGGGCCGCCGCGCAGCGTAAGCCCAGGTTGCGCTCTTCCATATCCAGGGCATAACCACGACTACGAGCCTGGGCGAGATCGTTTTGGAGTGCATCTAGATGAATCAGCGTAGCCCCGGTTAGAGCCGGACCCAAATCCGCAGGCAAGCAGCGCATCAGGCTGGTCTCATCCATACAGGCCAACAACGCCTTACCCACACCCGATGCCCAAGCCGGCGCACGAGAACCCAATGGCGCCACCATACGCATGACTTCATTGCATTCAACCTGACCGATGAAAACGACTTCATGTCGGTCCAGCATGCCCAGGTTAGAGGTCTCGCCCAAATTCGCCAACTCAACCAATGCAGGATGCAGATCACGGGCATAGTCGCGCACAACAAAGAACGCACTGCCCGCCTCAAAGCAGGCAATGCCGACTTGCCACAACCCATCTGCCGATTCCCTTACGTAGCGCATTGATTGCAGGGTTTGCAGTAACCTGTGGACGGTTGAGGGCGCCAGATCAATGGCTCGGGATAAGTCGGCCAACGAAAGGCCATAAGGTTGCGCGGCCAATGTGTCCAAGATCCGAAGACCACGGGCCAAGCTTTTTACCTGTTGGGTGTCACTTGTCGTCATGTCCCAAGAATACGCGCACGAGTGCTTAATGTCAGCGAGCAGGCGGTTTAAACGGCTTTAATACCATCGACACCAGATATGTACGTAATTTTCTTTCATTTTGCTTCATTTGGCGTATATTGGATTTAAGAGGGCTCATTCCCTCGCAAGGAGTTTAGATACCATGTTGGTACTCACACGTCGTTTAGGCGAGCGCATTTTCATCGACGGTGGCCGAGTCGTGGTGAAAGTTTTAGGTTTTCACGGTAAGAGCGTCAGGTTAGGGCTCGCCGCAGACGAACAAACCCGAATCCTCAGGGCAGAATTAGCCGACGAATCTGCCGAAGCCGAGGCGGAGCACACCACTCAGGCTCGCAGCAGCGAAGGCTAGTTCACCCAACCTTCAATCCTTGGAACATATCGGGTTTGCCCCCGAAATGTTTCAGCAACAGGGGACCAAACCAAACGTGCCCTGTCTCCAACTTGAACCGGCCAGTCTGCGCCGGCTTCACTTAAGGCCCGAAACCAAACCGTCTTAAACTCCTTCGTGCCGGCTCGCACCACTAGGCTTAAATGAATAGGCTCCTGGCCCACGACACGTGCCGACACAATTTCAAAGTCTGCCTCAAATCGAGGACGGTCAAATCCGCGACCGTAGGGCTCAAGCGCCTGAATTTCAGACATCAAATCCGGGCCGATCAACTCGGGATCCAACTCACCGTCATGTTCACGGACCGGTTCCGGGGCTTGCTCCACCTGTTCAGAAACAGCCCGATGCAGCTCATGCGCAAAGTGAGTCAACCGGTGCTTTTCCAGGGTCAAACCCGCAGCGCCCGCATGACCGCCGAACCGAATCAATTGCTCGGAACAGCTCTCAAGCGCCTGACGAGCATGAACATTTGGCACGCTCCGCATAGATCCGACGTAGTGTTCTGGGTTTTGTGCCGGAGCCAACACCACACTTGGCAGTCCGGTTCGTTCGGTTAACCGAGAGGCCACGATTCCCTGCACACCCGGATGTCCCTCATCATCGGCAACCACCACACAAAATCGCTGGGTGTTCTTTTGCGCCAATGCCTTGGGCAAACAGCGCGAGACCATTGCCCTTTCGATGTCTTTGCGGGATTGATTATCCGCGCTCAAAATTTGAAGGTAACGATCCGCAATCGCATCATCTGTGGCGGTTATCCAGTGCAAGGCTGCCATTGGATCGTCGATCCGGCCTCGGGCGTTAATACGTGGCCCGACTTGGAACCCAAGCGTCTGTGAGTCCATCGGGAGGGCGTCCTCACCCAGCTCACGTGCCATAGAACGCCATGCAGCGCGACGCAATTGATTCATTTGGCCCAAGCCGGCGTTGACCACCGCACGGTTGATCGCGCTGCCCGCCAGATCAACACAATCGGCCACCGTTCCCAGGGCTACCGCATCCAAACAGTCCACTAACTTAGGGGCCTCTGAGGGCAAGTGCTTTAAGTCAATCAACTTGGCCCGCAAGGCACTCATGATTAACCAACTAACCATCACCCCAGCAATCGATGAATCGGGGTAATCACAATCCGCTCGCGTGGGATTGACGACCGCCAAAGCGGAACTTGGGATGCCCTCACTTGGGATCGCATGGTGATCACCCACAATCACATCGATTCCGGCCTCGGCCAGCAATTTTATTCGTGGTTGATCAGACGAACCGCAGTCAGCCGTAATAATCACGGCCGGTCGCTCTGGTTGATTCAGAATTCGCTCAACCAGGTTCTCTGAAATGCCATACCCGTCATGAATTCGATGACCAATGAAACTGTCCAACTGCGCATGATCGACGCCAAAGTGATCGCGCAATGCCGTCAGCAGCACCAAATGACTGGTGACACCGTCTACATCGTAATCGGTCAGGATGCCGATCCGCTCACCGTGCATAACGGCATCAGCTAAGCGCTCAACCGCCGTTTGAATGTCAGCAAGGCGATTGGGTGACACCAAATGCTTCAGGTGTGGGGTAAACAGCCCTTCTAGAGTTTCGGCCGCTGAATCGGGTAATCGGCCCGCTAAGATGCGGGCTTGAATGCCGCTCGCGCCTAAACTCAATGCTCGATCAAAGACCGCACGAGATTGGGAGCGGGCGACAAAAGCCAAGGTTAACTGGCGCTCTGCAACTGCTCGCGCAGGTAGTGCTGCACCGTAGACAGGTCGT
>JAAXJV010000099.1 GCA_012269655.1 Pseudomonadales bacterium | reverse complement strand
GTTCACGGCGCTCTAAAACCTCGACCAAAATCATATGGGGCAATGTCAAAGCAGCGATTCCAATAAAGACCAAGCGGAATGCCCCTTCAGCGGTGGCCGGATCAAATCCGGCGAATAATTGTGTCGCTGCCTGCCCCAGTCCGAGGGTGGCCAGCATCATCACGACCATGACACCGCCTCCTATCCAACGTTCGATTGACGACAGTTTGCGAAACTCCCGAACCAGATGCCGAGGACTGTGTAGCAGACAGAAGAAAATCACGAAGTACCACAACGGTGACAACAAAGCGGCAAGAGCGGCCAAAGCGAACCACTCAATGCGGCGGATGCCGCCGGTAAAAAAGACCCCGAATAGGCTGAGCGACCCCAGCACCACCCACAAGGCCGTTTTGGGTAGAAAAATCGGTTCGTTAATCAACAAGCCAAACAAATGGCTGACTTGGTCAGATGAAAACGTCATGGGCAATACCAGCACCCAACTACCGTAAGCCAAACGGTGCATCGCGGGCGCGTCCCCGGGTAATGCGTCGCCGCCAAAATGCCAGATTGATAGAGCCAAAAACACCATCAGCGCAAAAGGCCCAAAACCGATCCAGAACAACCAAAAAGACGCCGCGATCGAGATGTAAATCACATGAAAAAAAGCGATCGCGCCAATCCGTTTAGGCACACCAGCGCGAATCGCCAGCATCGGATCCAGCGCGCCGTGCGGCACACCCAGCAATACGATCAACGCCAAAGCGGCAAGGTCGATCATGCCCATTTAAGTGCCGCCTGAATAAAGGGCTTGGGTGGCGCGGCCCGCATCATTCGTAAGCAAGCCAAGACAGATCCGCCCGCCATAAAAGCAGCAAAGTGATCTGCTGACATACGCTGTGCAATCACGAATAACGCCCTGGTCAGACGTTCGGGATGATTGCGCAATAAACGCAAAAACACTTGGTCCATCCAATTTTCCAGCGCCGTGTAAGGGCCGATCGGTGCTCGATCATTCAGCAGATCCTGAGCGGCTTTGACGGCCCAGCGCTGACTGGCAAAAAAACTGTAACCGGTAGATGCCCGGGCAAATCCACCTCGAGCACCAACGGGAATGCCCCAGTGATCGTCACACTGGACGCCCATGGGGATGACGGCGGATTCACGATAGTGAATTTGTCGATCCCCCACCAAGGCCTGAAGACCCTGTTCCAATTGATCCAGCGGCGTTGGCGTGGTTTCAAATCGAGTCAACTCAATCAATGTCCGCCCACCCATAGGTAGCCGATAGACAAAACTGATCCCGTGGTCTTCGCAGCACAGATTCTCCATCAAGCCCAAGGATTCGCCTTGAACTTCATCCACCTCAAATCCAACAAAGCTTTGAAAAGCTTGAAACTGCTCCAGACTCGGCGGTCTAGAATCCATCACCCAGCGCGCTTTTGGCCGCTCGGATAAAGCTTCTTGGCGCCACAGGATTTGCGGATGGGCTTCAATCAAATCTCTGACTTGACGGGAAAAGTCCGGTCCCGCATAGCGACAGTATGTCCAGTGTTGGGCCAGATGATTGACCTGCTGACCGGCCTGACTAAAACCCCACTGTTGCCAGCGATGATTCGGTTTGATCGCAAGCGGCTCTTTCGCGGGCCAAAATCCACACAGGGTTTTGTCGGCAAGCGGTTCTGGGTTGGGTTCACTGATCACCACCTTCCCAGGCAGAACAGGGGTTTGCGCCAATTGATGGGCTAGATGCAGGTTGCTAACCCCACCTCCTATTAAATGCAACCAAGTCACGAGCGTGCGTTCCGATCAAAACGCCACCAAGTAAACGAAGACTGCAGCGCCAATAATGCCTTGTCCACACCCGGCACCACCGTCCGCCCAGACCAAGGATCCAGCCCCTGCTGCTGCAAACGAACGCCAATCTCTCGATACACTTGAGCTGCAACGCGAATAGCCAATCTGGCTCTAGGCGGCAAATATTTAAGCCCCGCAAATCCGTGTTCGTACAATTCGTCTGCACGATTCAGCATTAACACCAGCCCCTGCTGCAGGCCTTCGCGCTGTTGCCGGCTTGGATGCACGATTTCAGCGGGCGTCAAATCACCGCACCACTGTGACGGCATGTAACGCCGCCCCATCTTTGCATCGGTCACTAGATCACGAGCAATGTTCGTCAATTGCATCGCCTGCCCTAAGGCCACGGCATGCGATACGGCCCGAGGCTCACGCACGCCAAACACACCACACATCATCAGCCCAACGGTGCCAGCCACTTGATAGGCGTAGTGTTCGAGTTGATCCTGCGAATCCAACGCGACCCAGTCGAGATCCGAAAGCGCGCCTTCAATAAGATCGATCAGCGGTTGCGCGGGCATGTCAGGGGACAAGTGAAAATATTCAGCGACCAGCGGATGTGACGTGTCTCGGCGGGCTAGGTGATCTTTTAGCTCGGCAAGCGCCGCCCTATCTTGTGTCTCATCCGCCAAATCGTCGATTTGACGACATATTCCGTACAGTCCCGCCGCACGCTGGGTGTCCTGTGGCCCTAGGAATCGACTGGCAAAATAAAAGGAACGGCCGTGCTTCTTTAGGCTGCTGACCCCGTTGGGGGGTGTCATGCGGTCTGCCCTTGGAACTGTGCCGCGTATTCCGACGCTAAGGTTTCGACGACTTTGGCCGAAGACAACACGCCAGGCATACCGGCCCCAGGGTGAGTTCCCGCACCGGCCAACAATAAATTGTCAAAACCTTCGGAGCGATTGTGGAATCGGAACCAAGCCGACTGGGTAAACAGCGGCGCAATCGAGAATCCTGCGCCCAAATGACTCAGGTAATCCTCAGCAAAGTCATCCGGCGTCATCGCGAAGTCCGCGCGAATGTTCTGTTTGAGCCCGGGAAGCATGGTTTGATCCAGTGCTTCAACAATGCGAGCCCGCAGTTTGGGCTCTTCCTCGGCCCAATTGATGTTGCCACCCTGATGAGGCACAGGCGCCAATACGTAGAATGAATCCTTACCCTGTGGAGCAAAGCTCGGATCCGTGGCCGTAGGGCGATGAACATACAGCGAGAAATCCTCGGATAAGGTTTTCTTATCAAAGATATCTGCCAACAAGCCTTTGTAGCGCTTACCTAACCAAATTGTGTGGTGAGCCACGTCTGGGTATTGAGCATCGGTTCCAAAGAACAACACATACAGACCCATAGAAAGTTTGGATTGGCGTTTCAGCTTAAGCGACAGCGGCAAGCTTTGTTCCGGCAACATTTGCCGGTACAGATGCATTGGATCGCCGTTAAACACAACTAAATCGGCATCCATGGTCTGGCCGGACT
>JAAXJV010000193.1 GCA_012269655.1 Pseudomonadales bacterium | reverse complement strand
GGCAACTGCCTGACGTGTCATGCGATGGAAGGTGGCGAGCTCGCTGGTAACTGGGGACCGCCGCTGATTGCAATGAAAGCTCGTTATCCGAACAAAGCGGATCTGCGCGCACAGATTTATGACGCAACTAAGCGTAACCCTATGACGTCAATGCCTCCTTTTGGACGCAATGGCATTTTAACGGATGAAGAAATCGACCTAATTGTCGAATTCGTACACAGCCTTTAATCAGGAGAAAACAATGGATCGTCGATCTGTACTACGTGCCCTAGGTGGCGCATTGGTCGCTGCAGTAGCACTGCCTAAAATGGCTTGGGCTGCTTGGAGCAAGGAAGCGTTTGACGCGAACGAAAGCACTGCTGCGATGGAAAACCTGTTCGGCACTGCCGACGTAACCTCTAGCGAAAAAGTAAAGCTGAAGGCACCTGAAATCGCGGAAAACGGCGCGGTTGTTCCTTTGGAAGTCAGCACTGACATGAACGCTGAGCAAATTGCTATCTTCATTGACAAGAACCCCACTCCTCTAGCGATCTCTGCCACTATGGGCGCAGGCGCAGCGGGCTTGGTTAAGACTCGTGTCCGCATGGGCGAGACCTCAAACGTTGTGGCGGTTGTTAAGTCTGGCGGCAAGCTATACAGCGCGAACCAGGAAGTTAAAGTCACCATCGGCGGCTGCGGCGGTTAATAGGAGTATTTGAGAATGGCTAAGAAGACAATCCGCGGTAAGGCGAAAGCTCGCAACGGTATGATCGACGTCAAACTGTTGATGAAGCACCCCATGGAAACCGGTCTGCGTAAAGACAAAGACGGAAACAAGATTCCTGAGCACTTCATCCAGACTGTGACTGCGACCAACAACGGCACGGTTGTATTCAGTACTGAATTCAACACCGCAGTTTCAAAAGACCCCTACCTGGCATTTAGCTATGCCGGTGCTAAGGGTGACGCATTAAATGTGTCTTGGGCTGATAACACCGGTGCTACCGATTCAGCTGACATTAAAGTCAAGTAAGACCTCTAAAAAGGGATGGGAACAATGAAAAAAATAACCCAACTCGCTTTAGTTCTCGGTGTGGCAGCCAGCGGATACGCGCTGGCTTCCCCTGAAGCTGACCGAGCGGCTTTCGAAAATTTCTATGAAAAGCGCTTTCCTCAGGTAACTGAGGGTGACTTCATCAATGGTGTTTACTCAATCCTGCCGGCTGCACGTGAGCAGTGGGAAGCGATTGAAGAATTCCCTCCTTATGAAGTAGCGATCGAAGACGGCGAAGAGCTATATAACACGGTATTTGCAAACGGTAAGTCACTGGCTGACTGTTTCGACACTCCGGCACAGCGTGAAAACTACCCTTATTGGGATGCGGATCGCGGCAAGGTAGTCACCATGGAAATGGCGATCAACGAGTGTCGTGTAGCGAATGGCGAAAAGCCCTACAAGACCAAGAAAGGTGCATTGGCAGCCGTATCGGCTTACATGTCCTACGAGTCTCGAGGGCAAATGATCAACGTCCAGATTCCTACCGATGATGCAGGTGCAATGGCGGCCTACAACGCGGGTAAGGAAATCTTTTACACCAAGCGTGGTCAGTTGAATTTTGCTTGCTCTGACTGCCATATGTACGGTTCAGGCCTGAACGCGCGTGCCGACACCATGTCACCCGCATTCGGTCACGCCAGCCATTGGCCAGTATACCGCTCGAAGTGGCAGGCTATGGGTACTTTGCACCGTCGTTTCGCGGGTTGTATGACCAACGTTCGTGCTAAGCCCTTTAAGGCTCAAGGAACAGAGTACGCCAACTTGGAATACTTCTTGACCTACATGAGCAACGGTCTTGAATTCAACGGCCCCGGCGCCCGCAAGTAAGGAATAGCAAGATGATTAAAGGACTAGTAGGCGCGATCGCCCTAAGTGCAGCCTTTGTTGCACAGGCCGGCGGTTCAGTTGAAAGCATCATTGACCAGGCTATTGCTGCGAATAAAGAAGCAAAGTCACTGGGCTATGAGTGGAACGTAACTGGTAAGGCCATTAAGGCAGCCCAGGCTGCTCTAAAGGCTGGTGACTCAGCCGAAGCGATGAAATTGGCCGCGCACGCCAAGTACATGGCCGAAGCGTCAGTTTACCAAGCTAACGATGAAGCCAATATGTGGCAGATGCGTGTACCGAAGTAAGCGGTAAGGCACCAATGAAAAAGCCCAGCTAATAAGCTGGGCTTTTTTGTCTATTGCTTATAAAAAAAGCCAGCCTCGAGGGGCCGGCTTTGACAACTTAGGCGAAATCGCCGGGGTAGTCTGCAAATCCAGGGTTTTGTGTCTCGCCAATCACCTTGGGGTTATTAACCTTAGGTAAGCGAATCACTTGGTCGTCATCGCGCTCGTTACGCAAGTAATCAGCGATGATGTCCCACAACAGTCGTCCTTCAGGGGTGCGGTTAACCGTAGCCCAACCAGACACTGAATAGTTCTGATCGTCAACGATGGCCGTGCCGTCGTCCAAGCGAACATCGGTAATGCGCTCACCCAGAGGCTTTGAAGGGTTAATGGTGTAATCCAAGCCGCCCACGCGAACCATGTCACCACCGGACTGCAGGTAAGGATCTGGATCAAATAGGTTGTCAGCCACGCCTTCCAGCATGTCTTTGATCTGCTTGCCAGTCATGTCCTGGACGTAGGTTTCGGAGTAGGTGGTCGCGCACTGGTTCAGTACGTCTTCCATGGTGATCCAGTCGCCTTCAAGCGTCGTGGTGCCCCAGCGAACGCCAGCAGACAAGCTAATGTCGGCCTTGTATTCCCAACGCAGTGCGTTACAGATGACCTGGTCCCAGGTGCCCATAAAGTTACCGCGACGGTAAAGTGTGCGGTCGGCCTTAGCCAGTTTCTCACTCAAGATGCTTTCGTAAGTTTTGCCGACACGGGCCGGGTTGTTTTGCCACTTCTTGTTACGTGCTTCGATGACGTTCTCATCGTAAACGGTCTGACGCATCTGATTGATGAAGGCACTCATTTCCTTGCAAGGAGCCAACCAATCAGAAATCACCGGCAACTGCTTGTAGTTCATCTGCTTGATCTGACCGCCTTCGATGGCCATGTCCATGCAGCCAACAAACTTGCCGTTGGACCCTGCGTTGGTCACCCAGCATTCGCCGCCACCTGCGTTCTTAACTTTTAGGGGCTTCGGCACGCCGTCGTGGGTATGGCCACCGAAAACAGCGTTCAAGCCAGGCACGCGTTCTGCCATCTTGACGTCGACGTCCATGCCGTTGTGCGAGACCAGCACGACCGCATCCGGGTTTTCGTCACCACGAATCTGCTCAACCAGCTCAGCCATGTCGTCCTCACGC
>JAAXJV010000150.1 GCA_012269655.1 Pseudomonadales bacterium | reverse complement strand
GTTGACGTTGGGCTCGCGGAAATAAACCGGCTTTAACTGTCCATGAACGTCGGTAATGTGCAGGATGCGCGCATCGCCTGACATGGGAATGTCATAAAAGTTGTCTGGTGCCGTAGAGCCAGCCAGCGCACGAGCGCTGTACATGGCAGGCAAGCTGCCTGCGGCCATGGCCGCGGCCAGGCCCTGTAAAAATTGACGGCGATCGATTGTTGCCATATTTTCCTTCCTCAACCCGGGCTGGATGCCCAGCGGTGTCCCAATCTATGGCAATGCGCCACAGAGAAATTTCAAACAGAAAATGATACGGAAGCGTACTGCTTTGAAGAACAGGCTTGCTTTAATCGCGATATTCACTTTTGTTATAACCTTATTCTACCCGGCCCGAGCGGACGTTGTGAAGCCGGCCTTGATCGAAATCAGCGCCTATTCGACGGAAGTGGTAGAGGTTGAAATTCGCACCAGCGTCGAGGCGTTGTTAACCGGTATTAATGGGCGCTTCCGCAACACCACTGAAGCCCCCAATGCGGGCGAATACGATCGATTTCGCGAGATGGACGGCCCCGCACTCACTGCTGAGTTTGAGCGCTTTCATGAGCGACTGACGAGTCAGACCGAACTGTTGGCAGACGGCGAGCGGATCGAACTACTAATCGATCGAGTCGAGATCCCTGAAGCAGGCTACACGAAAGTGCCTCGTAACAGTGTCATTTACCTAAAAGGGGCTCTGTCTAGAAATGCTAAAAGCCTGACCTGGTACTACCCAGAGGCCTTCGGTGATCATGCCACTCGCGTCCGGCAAATTGATACCGAGAAGGACGAGTTTCACTGGTCGCCTCATCAATGGGTCAAGTCAGATCAGCCCACCGAGCCATTTTCCCTGACGCAGGTGTTTTCTCAGCCCAGCCTCACCGATATTTTGACCACTTATACCTACAGCGGTTTCGAGCACATTATCCCGTTGGGGCTGGACCATATTCTGTTTGTGCTGGGGATCTTTTTGCTAAGCCGAAGGCTGCCCACCATTTTGTGGCAAGTGACCATGTTTACCTTGGCACACAGCATCACCTTGGCACTGGGTGTGTACGGCTGGGTTAATCTGCCGGCGCAGGTAGTCGAGCCCCTGATTGCATTATCAATCGCCTACATCGGAATTGAGAACATCTGGCGCCAGAAGCTCAGTCGCCTGCGACTGCCATTGATCTTTGCATTTGGCTTGTTGCATGGGTTGGGTTTTGCTTCGGTGCTGACCGACTTTGGTATGCCGACTAGCGACTTTGCTTGGGCGCTCGTTGCATTCAATGTGGGCGTTGAGATCGGGCAAGTGGCCATCGTACTGGCCTCGTACCTGTTAGTGGCGCGTTGGTTTAAGAGCGAGCAAGTCTATCGATTGTGCGTCGTAATACCCGGCTCGGCTTTGATTGGCCTGGCCGGGCTGTATTGGTTCTTTGAGCGGATTGAGTGGATCTAATTTAAACCGCTAATGGCCTGCTCGATTTTGTAGCCGTAAAAATCGATGGCGTCAGGCACGCCATACAAGGGCGCCTGAGTTAGCTGCCCCTGCCTGTTAAAGAACAGCAATGTCGGCGTGCCGTAGGCGCCAAATTGGCTGGCAAACTGAACCGCACTTTGTGCTTCGCCGGCAAAATTAGTGACGCGCTGACCCGGATCAATCGATAGGCGCACCAAATCCACCTGTTGTTCGTCAAAAAAGCCCGAGGCCTCGAGCGGGCTGATGACCTGCTCGTCTAGCCGGTCACAGAAATGGCAGCTGGATTGGGTCACAAAGACCATGCTGGGGCCGGGTTTGGCCCCAAAGTCATGGCCCCAGGCAGGGAAGGCTGAGAGGATCGCGAGGCTAGCGATCGAGGAATTCAGCAAATTCTGCAATAACGTCATCGGCGTATAAATCTCTGAAAAAGTGATCTGCGCCATCAATTGTGACGCTGGCCAGCTCACCACCGGGTTGGATGGCTTCCAATTTCTCGCCCAAACCTTCAACCACGTTGTCTTCACTGCCGATAAAGACCTGCACCGGCACCTTGACCTGGGTTAGCAGGGTGGGCGTATCAAAACGTTTGTTAGGTGAATGATAGCCGATAAAGGCTTTGGCCGTGACAGTGGCATCGTCGCAGTAAACAAAACGAGGCACGCTCATTTGCGCGTCAGCCGCCATGCCCTGTGCGTTTTCGAGCAGTGTGTCTAGGGATTGCCCCGTGGCCTCTTGATAACCCTTGGCAGATTTTTCGGCATCGTATGTCGCCGGTGCTACCAAGCCTGCGGCCATGACCGAGTTGCTGGCATTTTGTAGGTAGGCAGCCACCTGGGCGCCGCCCCGGCTGTGTCCCATGATGGCGATTTGTTCGTATCCCTGGCCTTCCAACCAACTGACCCACTGAGTCAGCTCGTCGACCGCTTCCATGTGCGTGTGATCATGGGGAATGGCGCAATCGATCATGCCGGGACGATCGGGTTGGTTCAGTGCGAGGTTAGGCGCGAGCACGGGGAAGTCGTAATCTTCGTTCAGCAGGCTTGCGAAGGTCTCGATGATTTCCATTCGTTTGTGCGCTAGGGTGCCATGAAGGACGATGACAGCGGTTGAGCTATCGCCTGCATACCAATCTGCAAACAGGCCTTGGTGTTGAATTTCTTCTTGTGCCTGAGCAGTCATGCTTGCAGCGATGCTGGCGCTTAACAATCCAGCGGCGAACCAGTGTTTCATTTGCGGGGTCTCCGATATAGCATTTTGTTCTAATCTTATGCCTTTGCATAAGATAATGGCTGAACATAACAAGGAAAAGAGTATGAGCAAGCTATTTACGCAAACAAGTGTCTTGGTCTGTGCATTGACGGTTGCATTGCCCAGTCTGGCCGAGGGTGAGAGCCGCATCCCGATGGTCAGCAAAGGGGTGCCTTCGGTTCAGGTTGAATTGGACGGCAAGACCTGCTTGATCAAGCGTAATGCCGAAAAGGGCAACATGATCACAGAGGTTTATGCGCCGACCGGGCAGGGAACGCCACAGCCCATGACCATCGCGCCGGGTGTTGAAACCCTGGGTGAAATTGAATTCATCGAATACATGAAAAATGCGGAATTCGATGACAGCATTTTGGTGTTGGATACCCGAACTCAGGGCTGGCATAACAAGCTACGCATTCCCTGCACCACCAACGTGTCTTACAAGGCCTTTGGTGATAATCGTGACGAAGCCATTTTCTATTTGACCGAGATGTTTGGTGTGGAAGAAAAAGATGACGGATCTTTGGATTTCACCAATGCCAAAACCTTGGTCGGCTACTGCAATGGCTACTGGTGTGGTCAAACCCCATCCATGTTCAAACGTGCGAAGAACAGTCTGCTCAA
>JAAXJV010000028.1 GCA_012269655.1 Pseudomonadales bacterium | reverse complement strand
CCATTGGGCCGCGCCATTGCTTTGGACAATGATGACTTCTGATTCCAGAGGCGCTAAGGGCTGACGCCGGCTGAATTCAACAACCGCTTGGCGTAATTGCTCTGGTTGATTGCCATGGACTGCGATAAAGCCAGGTGGCAATGACATAGCCTTCCTTGCGGTGGTGGGTGGGCAGATGTCCTGACTATAAGGATCCCGCCATTGCGGGGCAACCGGGCAAACTCCTGTACGAAGCATGATCTGGATCACAGCAAAATCGCTTTCCGCCCGCACCCATCGACTAAAGTTGAACCATGTCCATTGCCATGGCTCAAAGTCCCACGATGAATTCAATACCCAACCTGATTTTTTTAGACATTGAAGCCAGTTCACTCGGACCGGAGAGCTATCCTATTGAGGTCGCTTGGACGCGCACTGATGGCCAGTCAGATAGTTTTTTAATTGAGCCTGTTTCGACCTGGAGTGATTGGGATAGCTTTGCAGAATTGACCGTGCATGGTGTTTCAAAAGCAGAGTTATCTGCGCGTGGCATTAGCGTTGAACAGGCAGCCGACCGATTGAACCAATTATTGCAGGGGCAAGTGGTGCTGGTTGATTCGCTTAACTGGGATGGGTTCTGGATTGAACGCCTGTTCGATGCGGCGAAGATCAAAAGTCAATTTGATCTACAGGATATGTGGGGCTACCTAGGGCGATGGATCAAAACTCACTCAGCCAAACCCGAACACCGTGCTTTGCCGGATGCACAACTGAACCGAGACCAATTTTTGATGGCCATGGCTCCGTTTTTAGACCGGCAAAAACAAAAAAGCCCCGCTTAGGCGGGGCTTTTTCGAGAATCAGACGATTAGTTGCACGCGTCTTTCAGTGCTTTACCCGCCTTGAAACCGGGCACATTTGAGGCCGCGATTTGGATCTCTTTGCCGGTTTGGGGGTTACGGCCAGTGCGTGCTGCACGAGCTTTAACGCCGAAGGTACCAAACCCCACCAATGCGACGGAATCACCGCCTTTCAGGGCGCCAGTGATAGCATCGATAGTCGCGTCGAGGGCCTTGCCCGCGTCAGCCTTTGAAAGATCTGCGCCTGCGGCGATTGCTGCAACCAGTTCGCTCTTATTCATATTTGTATCCTTTAACTCTTCATTATTCTTTGGAATTCTGGATGGCTAACCATCGCCTCTGAGGCTAAACCAGCCTGCGCAAGGCTTTCAAGCGCTTTGTGAAGCTTTTCTCCTTTTTATTCACCTCTCAATAATTATCACTCGGAAATTCATCCACTTAGCCAGTCAAACTTAACGTCTGGAACCTTATACCAAGGTTACCCCCTCACGATTTGCATGTCGGGCTCAGTAATGTTTATCTAAATACAGATCCGGAATTTAGGACCGTACTGATCAATTTTACGAAGCAAGGCGAACATCAGATTCGTCACATCTCGATCAATGGCGACCATGTCGCCGCACTCAAAGGGTCAGCGTCTGCTGAGTCCTTCACTCCTTTCTTTTCCAAACACATGGCTGCGCTACGAGCGATGCGTTCGGCTGGATCGATCACAACGAAGAAACAACAGGAAAAAACAATGAAAAAGTTGAAAGCGATTGCACTGGCGGTCATGGCGACCGGTTCACTGGCTGCACAGGCAGACTGCGGTGAAGTGTCACTGGGTAAAATGGGTTGGGCTTCAGGCGAGGCGCTGGCTGAAATTGCCAAGTTTGTTATGGAGCAAGGCTATGGCTGCTCAGTAACTCTGGTCCCCACCGATACCGTCCCTGCCGTCACGTCACTGGCTGAAAACGGCTCACCGGACGTGGTACCGGAAGTCTGGACTAACGGTACGCCTGTTTACGCTGAACTGGTTGAAGCGGGCCGCGTTATCACTGCCTCTCCGGTATTTGCGAACGGCGGTGAAGAAGGCTGGTGGGTTCCCACTTATTTGGTCGAAAAGCACCCTGAAGTAGCGACCATCGAGGGCATCTTGGCGAACCCTGAGTTGGTCGGCGGCCGTTTCCATAACTGCCCTGTTGGCTGGGGGTGCCGAGTTGTAAACGACGCACTGAGCGTAGTTCACGGCCTAGAAGGTAAGGGTATCGAAGTATTCAACCATGGCTCTGGCGCGAACTTGGCAGCCTCGATTGCAGCAGCTTTTGAAGACCAGGAAGCTTGGTTCGGTTACTACTGGGGTCCCACGGCCGTACTCGGCAAGTACGAAATGACCAAGGTGGACATCGGACCTGCGGATCTGGAAGTGCATAAGCGCAACGCCGACCCTGAAGGCGACGCCAGCACCTGGGGCGTTTCTGACTACCCTGCTTCTCCGGTAGCCAACGCGATGACCACAACCTTTGCGGATCGCGAGCCTGAAGTTGCTGAGTTCGTTACCAAGATGACCATCCCGAACAACATCGTAAGCTCGATGCTGGCATGGAAAGACGAAAACGGCGCGTCAGCGGAAGAAACCGCTGCTTGGTTCATCACCAATCACACCGATTTGTTGATGGACATGCTAAGCCCCGAAGCGGCAGCCAAGATTAAAGCACTGCTTTAATCCTTAGATTCAGCCACGGCGACGTGCCGTGGTTGTTTTCAGCGGTAATGCCCGCACTTTGTTGCAAACTTTCATACAAAGAGTGCAACCATGCGGGCATTATTTTTTGGGTCCATCGGATCGATCGTCGAAACCTCTGAATTACAACGCCAAGCCTTTAACGAAGCCTTTGCTGAACATGGTCTGGACTGGCATTGGGACCAAGCTACCTATCAGGGGTTGCTGAGTTTAGGTGGCGGTGACAACCGAATTGCCACTTATGCTCAAAGCCAAGGCGAAACGGTCGACGACCGGGCTCTGCATCAAACGAAAACTCAACGCTTTCAATCGCTACTCACTCGTGGCCAGTTGGCGATCCGCGAGGGTGTCGTTGACACAATCAATTGGGCCCAGGAACACGCGATTAAGATCGGTTTTATCTCGACCACGCATCCGGTGACAGTTCGAACCATCCGCGACACCTTAGCGCAACAATCGGAAGCTAAGTTCGACTGGGTCACCGATGCCGAGAACGGATTCGCGCAAAAACCAAGCTCGCAATGCTATGACTGGGCTATTCAAACTTCGGGTGAAAACGCCGACGATATCCTAGTGGTTGAAGACAATGGACCGGGTGTAAAAGCCGCAAAGGCCGCTGGGCTCAAAGTAGTCGCCTACCCCGGCGAAAACACTCGGCTGGCGGATGTGGACGGCGCTGACATCATTACCGCAGCAACTTTGCTTCAGGACATTCAGCGCTACCACTGACTGAACGAGTCGGTATGATGCGGCGCATGACCGCATCTGACGCCCTCACGAAACTCACCGACCTGACCCGCGAAC
>JAAXJV010000062.1 GCA_012269655.1 Pseudomonadales bacterium | reverse complement strand
CACCGTGATCAAGGCAGACTATGACAAATTATTTAAATCGCTAGCCGGATAAACACTCGATGGACTTTACGATCTCCCGTGAACACTTTTTAGAGCGGGCCAACATGGCCGCTGCTGTGGTTGAACGCAAACATACATTACCCATTCTCGCCAACGTGTTGTTGGTGGTTGATGTGGCTAACTCGGCTTTGACGGGTACCGACCTAGATACAGAGATTAGTATCGAATTAGAAGTCGATCAGGTCCGAGAGGGGGGTGAAATAACGCTGCCGGGTCGCAAGTTGGTCGACATCTTAAAAGCCCTGCCACAGGACGCGTTGATTGAGTGCAAGCTAGAAGGCAGCCACATTTTGTTAAAGTCTGGTCGCTCAAAATTTAAACTCGCGACCTTACCGGCTTCGGATTTCCCTCGGGTTGAAATGCAGGGTGACACAACAGCGGTTGCAGTGCCCGCAGCGCCGTTATCTAGGGCAGTGGCAAAAGTCCAATTTGCTATGGCTCAGCAGGATGTCCGTTATTATCTAAATGGCATGCACCTGACGGTAGGTGATGGTCGACTTCGTTGTGTGGCAACCGATGGGCATCGTTTGGCATTGAGTGACGTAGCAATTGAGGACGCCAACGCTCAGGCTTCTTTAATTCTCCCACGTAAAGCGGTGTTGGAGCTGGCGAAGTTGTTGTCTACAGCGGGCGAGAAACCGGTTGCTTTGCGCTTTTCATCGTCGCACTTGCAGGTCGAGATCGTCGGTTTGTCGTTTACTAGCGTCTTGATCGAAGGCCGCTTCCCGGATTACGAGCGTGTGATGCCGAAGGGGCGACAGAATACTTTGACGGTTGATCGCAAGCTGTATAAAGAGGTCTTGTCCCGCGCAGCTATCTTGTCAAATGAGCAATTCCGTGGCGTGCGGATGGTATTGGACGGCAATTCATTGACCGTCGCTACCCAAAATACCGATCAAGAAGAAGCCGAGGAAACTATCGAAGCGAGTTTCGATGGTGATAACCGCTTTGAAATTGGTTTTAACGTGGGCTATCTACAGGATGTGCTCGGTGTCATTGAGCAGGATCAGGTTGAATTGCAATTGGGCGATCCCAATGGCAGCGCTCTGATGATCGGTAAGGGTGACACCGATTCTCAATACGTCGTTATGCCGATGCGGTTGTAATTGCGGCTTCAAAAACTCCATGTCGAGCGACTTAGGTCGCTCGAATCCGTTTCTATCGCGCCATCCGGCGACTTCGTATTATTCCAAGGTGAAAACGGGGCGGGTAAGACGTCTCTGTTGGAATCTGTTTCTTTTCTCGCGACTGGCCGTAGTTTTTTAAACAGTCGGCCAGGTCACCTGATTTCCGATGGCGCCTCAGACACACTGGTGTCCGGATTGATTCAAGAGTCTGACGATGCCTATCAATTAGGAATCCAGCGTGACCGTGGCGGTAAGGTCAACGCGCGCATCAATGGTGAGGCAGTGAAAGCCTTGTCTGAACTTGCACATCGTCTTCCGTACTTGGTGGTGGGTGCCGAAGGGTTGGGTTGGCTTGCGGGAACGCCCCAGCGACGTAGGAGTATCCTTGACTGGGGTGTTTTTCATGTGGAAATGTTGCCAGGCATTGTTTTTTCTCGATACAGAAAAGCATTAGAACAGCGCAATAAAGCCCTAAAAAATGATAAGATTTCACCAGAGGATATGGCGCCTTGGGATCAGATCTTGGCGGAGTCTGGGCAGGCGATTGTCGAGGCCAGGCAAGCATATTTAGAACGCCTCAACGAGGTCTTTCAAAGGTTGGCTGCTACGGTGAGCGGTCTGCCCGATATTCGTTTGAATCACCGGGTGGGCTATAGCCAAGACAAGGGCGATTTGTTGGCCGCGTTAACTCGAGGCTGGCAACGTGATCGTGCTATGGGAATGACCCATGCCGGTCCCCATCGGGGAGATTTAGAGATCTTGTGCCGAGGCGTGGCTGCTACAGAAAATTTAAGTCGTGGCCAACAGAAAGTGTTGGTCGCACTAATCGTGCTTTCCCAGCAGCAGTTGCTGTGGAGTGCACATCGAAGGAGAGTGGTTTTGTTGGTGGACGATCTGGCTGCCGAGCTTGATGACCATCGACAGACTCGGTTGTGGGAACTGATGACCCAGACGGGTGCCCAAGTTTTTATTACAGCGGTGGATGCGCAGCGTGTTCGCCCTATTCTGGACTCGAGCCGTCAGGTCCAGACGTTTCACGTGAAACGCGGCTCGGTTGTTGAAGTGGAGGCTTAATGAGCGAACAGGAATACGGAAGCGATTCCATCAAAGTCCTTAAAGGATTGGAAGCGGTTCAAAAACGTCCAGGGATGTACATTGGTAATACCGATGACGGAACAGGCCTTCACCACATGGTTTTTGAGGTGGTCGATAATTCCGTCGATGAAGCCTTGGCCGGTCACTGCTCAAGCATTGATGTGACTATCCACAGCGACGAATCTATTACGGTGGCCGATGATGGTCGCGGGATTCCGGTGGACATGCACCCGGAGGAAGGCCGATCCACTGCAGAGGTTATTATGACGGTACTTCATGCAGGCGGTAAGTTTGACGATAACAGCTACAAGGTATCCGGCGGCTTGCACGGTGTAGGCGTGAGTGTCGTTAATGCGCTGAGCAAGAAACTGGTACTCAGAATTAAGCGTGACGGTGCGGTTTGGGAGCAAACCTACGAGCACGGTGCGGCGACGGCGCCCATCGCGCAAGTAGGCACCACGGATGGAACCGGGACTGCTGTTCGATTCCATGCCAGCGAAGCGACCTTTGGCACCGTTGAATTTCACTACGATATCCTAGCGAAGCGTCTTCGCGAGCTCAGTTTCTTGAACTCAGGCATCCGCATCACCTTGACCGACGAACGTACGGGCAAAAACGAGGTGTTTGAGTACGAAGGTGGCCTGCGTAGTTTTGTTGAATACCTGAACCGCAATAAGACCAACATTTGCGAAGTATTCCACTTTACCAGCCAGCGCGAAGATGGAATTGGCGTCGAAGTCAGCTTGCAGTGGAATGACAGTTATCAGGAAAACGTTTTTTGCTTTACTAATAACATTCCTCAACGTGATGGCGGCACCCACCTGTCCGGTTTCCGTCGTGCGCTGACCGCTGTGCTGAACAAGTACATCGAACAAGAGCAGTTGCAAAAGAAATCCAAGGTGCAGACCTCAGGTGATGATGCGCGCGAAGGTTTGACGGCTATTATTTCGGTCAAGGTTCCAGATCCGAAGTTTTCCAGTCAGACCAAAGACAAGTTGGTCTCACAAGAAGTTCAAACTGCCGTTGAACAAGACATGCGTGAGTACTTTCAAACCTATTTGGAAGAGAACCCAACCGCAGGTAAAACC
>JAAXJV010000001.1 GCA_012269655.1 Pseudomonadales bacterium | reverse complement strand
CGTTGCGGTACACCCTGCGCAATACCTCGCAGGAACAAGCCATTGAAAATGTTGAATTCACTGACTTGCTACCGGCCTCTACGACGGTAAACAGTGAATTGCCCGACGCTTGTCAAATCCAAGGGCAAAAACTGACCTGCTTGTATCCTACATTTGAGCCAAAACAACGAGAGCGGTTTACCCTCATTTTATCGGGGCTCACCCCTGACGAAGCCAAAATTACAGCCACATCGCTGACTTTTGAAAGTTCAAATCCCATTTTTAATCAGCCATTTACCCTGGAAAACTTCAACAAGCTTTTCAACTGGGGCGAGTTTAACAGTGTGCTGTGGGTCAGCTTTGTTTACACCATAGGCAGTACCGGCGGCGCGCTGCTGCTCGGACTCGGAGCCGCCTTGGTACTCAAGGAACAGTTTCCCGGACGCGGGGCTGTGCGGGGTTTGTTGTTGTTCCCCTACGTCGCACCGGTTATTGCGGTGGCATTCACCTGGATCACGCTACTGGATCCCACCAGCGGCACGGTCAATTCACTGCTTATTGAGCTAGGGATTCTAGAGGCGCCCATCAATTTCTTGGGACAGCGCAGCGCAGACCTTGAGTTGCTTGGACTGGCGGTTGAATGGCCTGTAGCGCTCTCCAGCGTCATCCTGTTTGAGTCCTGGCGTTATTTCCCGCTGGCATTTCTATTCATTTTAGCCCGTATGGCGTCGATTAGCGAAGAGATGTACGAAGCTGCAGAAATCGATGGTGCCACCCCATTTCAACAATTCCGTTTTCTATCACTACCGATGCTCGCGGCAATTTTAGCGGTACTGTTTTTGCTGCGTTTTATTTGGAACTTCAACAAATTTGACGACATCTTCCTGTTAACCGGAGGCGCCGCTGGAACTCGAACGCTGACCGTCAGCGTTTATGAACAGGCCATTGCCCTGGGCAATATCGGTGCAGGTGCTGCAGTGGCGGTAATCGTCTTCTTTGTATTGCTGGTGTGCTCGCTCAGCATTATTAAGTTTTCACCCAAGGAAGCTAACTCATGAAGCATTCCGCTTTACATGCCTTGGTGATTGGTTTCCTGTGGGCGTCATTCTGTCATTTGTTGGCGCTGACCGTATCTGGATTAGGCTTAGGGCAGTTGATCCAGATGCCTGCCTGGCCTGTCTTTCTGCTGGGCGGGACACTCGGTTTGGCCGCCCTATCCTCGTTACCTTACAAAGCCGTGGGTATATTTTTGATTGCGGGCGTTGCTGGGCTTGGACTATCAAAATCGCCGGCCTATGCCCTTCAACTGGCTTTTTACCTCGGACTGGGCATCCATTGGATCGCACGCAAAACACGATGGGGCATCAACAATCGCTATCGACTGGAGCTTTTGTGGATACGCGGGTTGAAATTGTTTGGCATCCTTGCCCTGCTGGTGGCGGTCTTGTTCCCACTGGCTGTGATGGTGATAACGAGTCTTAAAAGCCAAGCAGAGCTGTTACAAAATCCGCTGGATCTGTCCGTGGATTGGCGTAATCCGGATCTGTTTAAAAGCTACATCACGCTTATTCAAGAATTCGGCTTTGCCACCTACTTCTGGAATTCGCTGTGGGTCAGTGCCGTCACTGTAGTGATCACGCTGGGTATCAGCATTCCTGGAGCGTACGCGGTTGCCCGACTCAGATTCCCCGGTGCCAGTTTCTTTAGCCAATCGATTTTGCTGATTTACATGGTGCCTGCGATCGTCCTGATGCTGCCGCTGTATGTGGCTTTTAGTCAAGCGGGCTTACGCAACACCTTAGGCGGCTTGTTGCTGGTTTATCCCGCCACCACCATTCCTGTGGCGCTGTATATGTTGCAAGGCTACTTCAAAGGGATTCCCAAAGAGCTCGAGGAAGCCGGACGGGTGGATGGGCTGAGCCTACCAGGCATCTTGATCAAGATTACCTTGCCGCTATCACTGCCGGCTTTGGCCAGCGTGTCGCTGTATGTATTCATGATCGCTTGGAACGAGTTTCTATTTGCCTTCATGTTCCTCGACGATCCGAAGATTTTCACGCTACCCCGAGGCGTTGCGAGCCTGAACTCGTCCGAGCTGCCGCGGGAATTATTAATGGCCGGCGCCGTCATGACCACACTCCCTGTGATGGCGCTGTTTTTATGGTTGGAACGTTTCATGGTGCAAGGCTTAACCGCCGGCAGCGTTAAGGGCTGAAAATGGAAAAATATCGCGAACAAGCACGAAACATCTTGGCCGCCAATGATCGAGGTCACTACACCATTCCGACCTCGGGTCTGTATCCGTTTCAATGGAATTGGGATAGCGCCTTCGCTGCCTTGGGATTTTCTCACGTCGATTTAGATCGTGCTTTGGTTGAGCTGGAAACCCTGATGGCGCATCAGTGGCCGGATGGCATGGTCCCGCACATCATTTTCCATGAGCATGACGAGGGGTATTTCCCCAATGCCGATGTGTGGCTGACGCTGCGCCCCACTCCGACCTCGGGCATTACACAGCCTGCGGTGGCCGGTTTTGCGCTATGGCAAATTGTCCAACGCGCCGAAGGGCAACCAAACCTCCTCGAGCGGTGCAAGGCACTAATAGAACCCATTCACCGTTGGCACCAGTGGTTTTATCGGATTCGCGGCGACCAAGATGGCTTGGTCGCCATCGTTCACCCTTGGGAGTCTGGCAGAGACAATTCAATTGACTGGGATGAGGCGTTCGAGCGCGTTCCAACCCAAGGTGTCAGCGAATTCAAACGCCGCGACACCTCGCACGCCAACCCAGAGCATCGTCCCACAGACGAACAGTACAAACGCTACATCTGGCTGGTTGAGCAATTCAGGGGACTGGATTGGGATAATGCAGCCATTGCCCAGCAGTCAAAATTTCAAGTTGTCGATCCCGGCTTTAATGCCATCCTAATCCGGGCCTGTACAGATCTGGCGCAGTGCGCCCAAGCATTGGGATCGGAACTAATTGCCCAAGAATCGCGAGCGCTGGCCCAACTTGGCATCAAGGGATTAGACAAGCTGTGGGCAGATGAGCTGGACCAATATCTGTGCCTTGACCGCTTAACAGGTGACTTGGTGATGAGTGAGTCTGTCGGTGGGCTGCTGCCGGTGTTTGTCGGCATTGATACTGGCAAGGCCGAGCGCATCGCCCAGCGCATTCAACGGTTGAAACGCGAAGCCAATTATCTGGTTCCTAGCCACAGCTTGGCCGATCCCCGCTCAGAGGAGTTGAGATACTGGCGGGCCCCTATCTGGCTAATCATCAATTACATGATCGCACGTGGCCTCAGAGAACATGGTTTTGCCGCGCAGGCCGAGGATATTGACAACGACAGCCTGACCTTGATCAAAGAAAGCGGCTTTGCCGAGTATTACA
>JAAXJV010000020.1 GCA_012269655.1 Pseudomonadales bacterium | reverse complement strand
ACCTGCTGCCAGGCAGAGTCTGAAATCGATGAAATTGAGCAAACCTGAGCAATCGCCTGTTCCCGGGCGGCGATCCAGTTGTTTAACAAGCGGGGATGATTGAGCAAGAACGGCGCCATGCCTAATCCGGTCGAATTCCCAATACCCAGCCGTTTGGCCAGATCATCGTCAAGCGCGACCGCGCGCTGTGGATCTTGAAGACAGGCGGCATGCTCGACCCAATCCTTTGCGAACTGGCGGATCATTAATACTGTTAGCATTTCTGCCTGAAACGGCGCCTGAAACTCAGGACGTGCGGCGATGACCTCACGGTCGCAGGCACCAAACTTACCCGAGCCATAAACCGCCGTGGTACGCATTAGATACCCGATCTCATCGATCATAGAAGCGTTGGGCTGCTGGCCCTGTGCTAGCGAGTCACGAACATGATCAAAGAGTCGCACGCTCTTGTTGGCTCGGGATAGCGTTAATTCTTTTTCCGTGACGCGGCCAGCCTCTTGAACCGGAACGTTAGCCGCCAGACGTTTAATGTCTGCATCACTGGGCACACCATCGAACAACGTGAACGTCGCGTCCCATGCCTCGGCAATCACTCGATCCGAGCGCAGGTCATCATCCAAGGTGTGCCCAAAAGCAATCAGGGAGTAGGTCCGCTCTGGCCCTTGAGCTTGATAGACCGCCACGCCTTCTGTGCCGTCAAAATGCCAGGTCGAGCGCTCAAACGTCCATTTCTCAGCTTTGAGTCGACGCAACAAAATTCGCATAAAGGACAGGCGTGAGGCATGAAACGATCCCATACGGGCTAGTTTCATGACGTACTCTGGCGGTCTCAATGATGGTGCTGACTCAATTGGCTGCATGCTCAACCCCTAGGCGTAAATTCCTGTTCAAAGAAGCGGTACCAGTTGCCGCCTATAATCTTTGCGGTATCGACGGCATCAAAGCCCACCTGTCGCAGGCCGGCTTCGATATTAGAAAAGTGGCGATTGTCTTCAAACCAGGCGGGTTGTGGCGGGAAACCGGCGTTGGACTTCGAGCCTTCGCCGTAGTCGATCTCTTTGGTCCAACGGCCCACTCGCATCCACTCCACCACCGAATCCGGCTGGTCCTGGCACAAATCCGAGCCGATTCCGATGTGATCCACCCCCATCAGATCTGCAGTTTGAGCGACCATCTGGCAAAACCCTTCAAGCGTGCATTCGCCTTTGTCCTTAAGGTGGTGTGGGTAGAGTGAAAAACCCAGCATGCCACCTGACTCACCGAGGGCGCGCAGCACAGCATCGCTCTTGTTACGCAACGCTGGCTCCCAAAACGCTGGATTGGCGTGCGTAATGGCAATGGGACGCTCTGAAATTTCAATGGCCTCTAACGTCGAACGCTCCGCCGAATGGCTCATATCCACCACAAGACCTACACGATTCATCTCTTTGATGACCTGTCGTCCCATGCGGGTTATGCCTGGGTCCTCAGCCTCATAGCAACCGGTCGCCAACAACGATTGGTTGTTGTAGCTCAGCTGCATAAACCGAACGCCAAGGCGGTGCACGATTTCAACCAACCCAATGTCGTCTTCAATCGGTGAAGGATTTTGGAAACCAAAGAAAATCGCTGTCCGGTTGGTTTCCCGGGCCTTATTGATGCACTGCGCTGAGAACCCCTGAAAAATCAATTCCGGAAAGCGTTCAAAGTGACGATTCCATTCCTCGATCCGGGCCACCATTTCGCGAAAGTTCTCGTGATAAGCAATGGTGACGTGAACCGCGTCGACGCCGCCTTCGCGCATCTGACGGAAGACGGATTCTGACCAGCGGCAATATTGCAGTGCATCGATACGCATTACAGTGGCATTCCTGAAGAGATGTAACTGGTTTTCACTGTGGTATAGAACTCTTCGGCATACTTACCCTGTTCACGGGTACCGTATGAGCTGACTCCACGCCCACCAAACGGCACGTGATAATCCGTGCCAGCAGTCGGTAGGTTCACCATCACGCAGCCGGTTTTGGCATTGCGCCGGAAGTGCGTTGCACGCGCCAGACTTTGCGTCACAATCCCGCTGGTTAGGCCAAATTCCGTGTCGTTGACGACGGCCAGGGCTTCCTCAAAGCTGTCAACTTTAATCACGGCCGCCAGCGGCGCGAACATTTCTTCGCGGTTGATCCGCATCGAATTGTTTGTGCCGATGAACAGGCCAGGTTGCATGTAATACCCCGGTGTAGCCATCTCGAGTCGTTGCCCCCCGGTGATCAGTTCTGCGCCCTCAGACAGGCCCAACTGAACGTAGTCGAGGTTCGATTGAAGTTGTTGCTCTGACACCACTGGACCCAGTTGAGTCCCAGCTTCCAATGCATGGCCGACCACCATGGCCTGAGTAGCCGCCGCCAATTTTTCTACGAAAGCATCGTGCACGGCGCTGTGAACAACTAAACGCGATGAGGCGGTACATTTCTGACCCGAGCCACCAAATGCGCCTCCCAAAGCCAAATTGACCGCCAAATCCAGATCCGCATCGTCCATGACGGCCAAGGCATTCTTTGAGCCCATCTCGAGCTGAACTTTGGTGAAATTCTGCACGGCAGCCGCCGCGACCGTGCGCCCGACCTCAACGCTACCGGTGAAGCTCACCGCGTTGACTTCGGGGCTTTCGACCAGCGCTTGGCCAATTTCGCTGCCGCCACCCATGACCAACTGGAATAACCCTGCGGGCAAATCCTGTTTGGCGATGATCTCGGTCAGAGCCACCGCCGAGGCCGGCGTGACGTTCGCTGGCTTCCAAATGACCGCATTGCCAAAGGCCAGCGCCGGTGCAACTTTCCAACTCGCGGTCGCGGTCGGGAAGTTCCAAGGAGAAACAATCGCCACCACACCCACGGCCTCGCGGCGAACATCGATTTCAATATCAGGACGCACGGAATCGGCGGTATCGCCAATCTGACGGAGCGTTTCCGCCGCATAATAAGTGAAGAACTGTCCTGCGCGATAAACCTCGCCCTTGCCCTCAGCCAAGGGTTTGCCTTCTTCACGACTGAGCAACTCGCCAAGTTCGGCCGAGCGCGCCATCATCTCGTTGCCAATGGCCATCAGCGCGTTGTAACGCTGTTCAATGCCGCTTTTGGCCCAAATTTTCTGGGCACTCTTAGCGGCGTCTAGCGCGCGATCCAAGTCTGACCGGCTGGCCTGGGCAAACTGGCCAACAATGTCTCGAGTATCCGACGGGTTTAGGTTGTCGATGCTATGTTCGCTGGCCGTCCATTCGCCTGCTATGTAGTTTTTCTGCATGAAAAGTCCTCTGATCAGTGGACAAAGTATCGACCTCGTATTAGTTTCAGTCAAAATCTATTTTTCTGTATCAATTACATTTTTTATGAAACTGGAAC
>JAAXJV010000293.1:472-3381 GCA_012269655.1 Pseudomonadales bacterium | reverse complement strand
AACCCATTGCGCACCCGGTATAACCCACAGCCTTCGATTCGCCCCCTAGGGGAGCCGGCAACCCACTGAGCCCAAGCACCTTCCCCGCCCCCATCAATCTCGACCACCTCAAAGTGCGTTTCCCGCTTTTTCATTTCCACATTCATTTTGGCCATAAACCCTGCGATCGCTTCTCGGCCTTCAAAATTACCGAAAAATGGATCGACCAAAATAGCGTCCTCTGCAAAGAGATCAACCATCGCGGTGTAGTCTCCCTCATCTTGAATGCGCCAAAAGGTCTCAATGGTCTCAACGGCTGTTCGCATAGTTCTCTCCCTCATTTACTGCAGCTCATACTGCAGCTCACCGGTTACTTTTGAACCATCGCGCGCTATAGCGCAAGGGGTCGTAAGCGAAAATTCGGGGGCAGCTCGATCGCGTCTGATCGTCCCTTTTAGGTAGCTACTATTTGAATAACCGCTATGGGCTTTGTTCCCTGCCTTTGTTCCCTGCCTTTGTCTTCTGCCTTTGTTTTCTGTCTTTGGTTTATGCCTAATTTTGTATCGCAGGTTTCCTACCGCAGAGCCCAGACCAACGTCTTGGCTGCCGCAATATAAGTGGCCGCTTGAAGAGGCGGGCCTGCGGCCGTTGCCTCGAGCAGGACTGCAATTTGTTAGACCTTTGCGGCCGAGGCCAAAAATCCGCTAATCTCGCCTAAGAAGTTATAGTTTTGAATATTTTCAATTGCTGTACGGAGTGTGGATCGTATGGTTTTCCAACTACCAGTCAATGCAACGCACCGCTCATTGGCCCATCGGCTTGGCGCGCTGGCTCGGCTTCTGTGTGCGACTGTGCTGCTCGCCTTTCTACAAATAGGCAACGCCAATCAGCAAATCATTAACGCCATTGCAATGTCGAGCGATTCAGAGCCAGGCCTAGCCATCATTGACTTAACCTATGCGTCAAAGCCCGCCAAAACTGGCACCACCGGTTTGGGGGTCCAGCTATTTTTCGATAGCCGGGCGGCTTCAATCGAATTGACCGACCCCAATCCCGCGCTGGGCGGGCTATTTTTATCCCCGGCCCTGTCAGCGGACATTGCCAATGAAGACGGCGACGCGAAAACTGATCAGAAGCTAACCTTCGCCTGGATAGAGCCTACCCCGCGAGATGTCAGCAAGGGCAACCTCGGTTGGCCCAATTTCGAGTCGGTGCAGGATTCCGTCAGACTCGCCACCCTAGTCATTCGATCAAAAAACGACGCCACCCAGGTGGGAAGCGATTTCAACTTTCTTTTGGATACCGCCTCCGGATTTGTCGGCCTGACCCAGAATTTCAGCGTTGATTTCTCAACGAGGCCAGTATCGACCACCCTCGCGAGTGACCTATCTGTGTCCGAGCTAAGTAACGCAGCACTCGCGGGCACAGGCGGCGCGGCAGACTCAGACAGTGACGGCATGGATGACGCGTACGAAGCACTCCATGGCTTTGACCCCTATGCAGGCTCTGATGCCGATGATGACGCCGATGAAGATGGCAAGACCAATCTAGACGAATATCTCCAAGGCAGTGATCCAAATGTCGATGATGTTCCGCCTGACGTTTTTCCGCCCGCTGATATCACCGTCGATGCGCGAGGCCGTTCGACGGCCATTGACCTCGGCTCTGCTAGCGCAGTAGACGCAAAAGACGGCGCGCTTACACCCTCGCCCAGTCGACAAGGGCCTTTTGGGCCAGGACGACATCCTATCCAATGGTATGCCACCGACGCAGCCGGAAACCAAGGTACAGGCACTCAATGGATCACCATCAACCCGCTGGTATCGGTCAGTCCCAGAGGACGATTATCTGAGGGTCAGAGCCTAAGGGTGGAGGCTGTGCTGAACGGGCCAGCGCCCGAATACCCCATTCTTATTCCAGTTAGCCTCGCTGGACCCGCGAAGCTCGGTGAAGATTTCGATATTTCGAGCAGCACGATCGAGATTAATGAAGGCACGCGCGGTTTCGTCGATATCACTGCGCGGAGCGATGAACTGAGCGAAGGCTCGGAAATGATCGAATTGACCCTGCTCGAGCCAGCATCCCATGCGGTGCTGAGCGAGAGTAACAAGGCGTTCCTGCAGATTGTTGATGGCCCGGTACCACCGGGGCTCGGACTCAAAGTCACCCAAGGAGCAAGCGCTGGACGCAAAGTTGCAGTGTCTGGCGGTCCGGTCACTGTTCAGCTTGCCATCCAGGACCCCAACGGCACACATACCGTTTCCTGGGAAGCCAGCAGCGCAAGCGTCCTGGAGGCGAGTCAGATTAATAGCCAATCACTGCGCTTTGACCCCGCAGACCTGCCACCTGGCCGCTACCCGCTCACCGCGCTGGTCTCCGATTCAGAGATTGCTGGTGAGCAGTTTAGAGTCCAATTAACGCTATTCGTCCAGCAAGGCGACGTTGCTCCCGACCAAGATGGTGACGGCGTACCCGATGCCTTTGAATTATCCTCCGATTTAAATGCGATACCGCTTGATGCAAGGCTCAGCACACTCGTCGCCTCAACGGATGTTGGCGCGACCATTCGTGTGGGTGACGTTGCGTTGAGTCAGAGCACCCCGGGTATTGCCGTGGATGAGGCGGCCATTGCTGCATACACCGGCGTTACGGATACCGACTATGACTATCCTTCGGGTCTACTTGATTTTGATATTGAGGATATTCCGATTCCTGGAGAGCCCGTTCGCTTTGTGACGCCGCTTGCAGCCCCCATCCCAGAAGACGCCGTCTACAGAAAGTATACCGATGCTGGTGGTTGGCAGAATTTTCAAGTCGATGCACGCAACCAAATCGCTTCAGCCATGGGCGACGATGGCACCTGCCCTGATGTGGGCGAGGGCGCGTCCCCCTCGGGCCTCGCAGCCGGCGCCACATGCTTACAGCGCCCG
>JAAXJV010000293.1:0-462 GCA_012269655.1 Pseudomonadales bacterium | reverse complement strand
TTGGAAGATGGCGGGCCGAACGATGCTGACCTGGCAATTAATAGTGTTTATAGCGACCCATCGGGAGTCGCGCAGCAGGTGGCTAGCGCGGGCAGCACGGGCAGTGCGTCCACTTCAGCGGCAGGCAATCAAGCGGGAACGAGTAGCTCAACGCCACAACCCGGTGGCGCAGCAGAGGGCAAATCGGCGGGCGGAGGCTGCAGCGCTTCTAATGGCTCGTTTGATCTAGGCCTCATTCTCTTGTTAGTGATGAGCGGTTTGCACCTGCTGCGCATAGGAAGAAAGAGCCAGCAAGCGCGATGGGCGTCGCAAGTTTAGGGGCGCTTATCCGTCCCACGCCCCATCATCGCTATCTCCTCGGTGGACTGACGCTAGGCGCTTTGTTAGCCGTTTTTTTAGTCTTTTCAGGCATTGGGTCGCCCCAATGGTATCGCCCAGAATTCGATTGGAAGCGCCTCATAC
>JAAXJV010000289.1 GCA_012269655.1 Pseudomonadales bacterium | reverse complement strand
CTGGAGAACCCGTCGCGCATGACCCATCGGCGGATCTATGAGACCATTGGCGTCAGGTATGATGACGCAGGTAAGGTGCCGGGTATTATCCAGCAAGTCGAAGCCATGCTGCGCTCACACCCCGAAATTGATACCACCCAAACCCTGATCGTGAATTTCAATCAGTTTGGCGCAAGCTCGCTGGACTTCTTTGTGTATACCTTCACGAACACCACGGATTGGGTTCAGTATCACCGCATCAAGCAGGATGTGTTGTTACAAATTTTGAATATTGTTGAACAGGCTGGAGCGGAATGCGCATTCCCAACCACCACTGTTCATTTGGCACAGGAACCGGAGAACGAATGGAAACCGTCGAACAAATGAATCAAGCCTTGGCTGAGGCAGATTGCCTGGCCACCCAAGCGGAAGTTGATGCCTGCTTGGATCGTATGGCGGCCAATATCACCAAGTCATTGGGTGACAAGCTACCGTTGATTCTATGTGTCATGCGCGGCGGTATCGTGACCTGTGGAAGCCTGCTTCCCAAACTGACCTTTCCCTTGCAGGTAGATTACGTGCACGCCTCTCGTTACCGCGACGAGACCCGGGGCGGTGAGTTGGAATGGTCTGTTCGACCGCAGTTTGACTTGAAGGATCGAGTCATTTTGTTGGTCGACGATATCTTGGACGAGGGTCATACCTTGGCGGCGATCCGTGAGCATTGTCAGGCTGAGGGAGCCGCAGAGGTCTTAACCGCTGTGCTAGTCGACAAGATCCATGACCGTCGCAGTCAGCGTTTGACCAAGGCAGATTTCACTGGATTGTACACACCCGACCGTTTCCTATTCGGCGCCGGTATGGACTTCAAGGGTTTCTGGCGTAACGCGCCGGGTATTTATGCCGTGGCTGAGGACTAAGAGTCCTCTGTCCGGGTATAGGTAATTAGAACGCCGATCATGGGGTGGTCCAAATAGTGAATCACTCCCGATCGAGCTCGACGGGTCTCTTTTAAGTGCGCGGTGAAGGGGCCCTCGGGTGATCCATCGACTAAGTGGCGCGTGACCAGGTCTACCTTGGCTTCAATAAAACGTGCAATCGAAAATTCGATGCTACCTTCCAGCTCGAACCCTCGACCATAACCCAAATCCTGTCCGCCTTGGATGGCGATTGCGGTGTCTTGACCGGCTGGCTTCAGGCCATGCATCCAACGTTCATGGAACAAAACGACTTTACCCTGACGTTGCAGGATCGAAGACTGCTCATTGAGTAGACGTTCTTCCGGCGCGTAGGGTGCTAAGGTTAGGTAATCCCCTTCGAAATCGGCATCCAAGATAAGCTGTTGCGTCGGGCGATTTTCTGGCCGAACGCCACGTTCGATTCGTTCATCGATCGTTGCGGGGTCACGCGCGTTTTGAAAGATCAGCACTTCCACTTCGTAGAACCGCGTTTCCCCTTCGGCCCAGGCCAGCGGAGCGAATAACAATGCTATTAGTAACGCCTTCATTAAGCGGCCTCTTGAGGTGAGATAAGCTCGAGCAAGGCTTCCAACAATTCAAAGCGGCTTGCCTCGGTGTTACAATCCTGAACGATTTTCAGACTATCTGCACCATCCAAACGATAGCGTGAGGGCATTTTCTGAACCAATTGGATCAGTTTGATCGGCTCGACCGGTGTATTCTTATCGAATTCGATCTTGCCACCCTTGTCACCGGCGCTAATCCGAGACAGTCCCAGTTGTTTGGCTTTGACACGCAAATGACCCTGACGAATCAGGTTATTAACCTCATTGGGCAGCGATCCAAATCGGTCGACCATTTCGACACGAATTTCTTCTAGGGCCTCAGCGGATTTGGCGCTGGCGATGCGCTTATATAGAGTGAGTCGAGCCGGAACGTCCGGTAGGAACTCGTCGGGGATCAGCGCTGCAACTTTGATGTCGACTTCGACACCGCTTCTAAGTGGCTTTTCCAACGCCGGTTCTCGGCCCTCTCGAATCGCGTTGACGGCCTCTTCGAGCATCTCCATGTACAAGCTAAATCCAATGGTCTGCATCTGGCCGGATTGCTGATCGCCGAGCAGCTCACCGGCTCCCCGAATTTCTAGATCTTGGCTGGCCAGCATGAATCCAGCGCCCAGATCGGTCGCAAGGCCAATGGCTTCAAGGCGTTTGACGGCATCGCTGGTCAGAGCGCTGGGATCCGGTGTTAGCAAATAGGCGTAGGCCTGGTGATGGCTGCGTCCGACTCGGCCACGCAGTTGGTGCAATTGAGCCAGGCCAAATTTGTCGGCTCGATCAATCAAAATGGTGTTGGCGTTGGGCACGTCAATCCCTGTCTCAATGATGGTTGAGCACACCAACACATTGAAGCGCTTGTGATAGAAGTCGCTCATGACCTTTTCGAGTTCACGTTCACGCATTTGTCCGTGACCCACCACGACCCGCGCTTCCGGGATCAGCTCACGTAATCGCTCGGCGGTGCGCTCGATAGTTTTCACATCATTGTGAAGGTAGTAAACCTGGCCGCCTCGTAAGAGCTCACGCAGGATGGCTTCTTTGACTAGCGCCAGGTCAAAACTTTTTACAAAGGTCTTTACGGATAAGCGACGAGCCGGTGGCGTAGCGATGATGGACAAATCGCGAAGCCCAGACATGGCCATGTTGAGGGTTCTGGGGATCGGCGTTGCGGTCATCGCCAATACATCGACCTCGCTACGCAAGGATTTGATCGCCTCTTTCTGAGCGACACCAAAACGGTGTTCCTCGTCGATAATCAATAGTCCCAGATTCTTAAATCGCATGTCCTTGGACAAGAGTTTATGCGTGCCCACCAAGATATCGACTTTGCCCGCTTCGGCACTGGCCAACACCTGTTCGGTTTCTTTGGCACTGCGAAAACGCGATAGCAATTCGATATTGACCGCCCAGTCGGCAAATCGGTCGCGAAAGTTTTCCCAGTGTTGTTGAGCCAGCAGCGTGGTCGGTACCAATATCGCTACCTGATAACCGGCCTGCACGGCAACAAAGGCCGCCCGCAGCGCTACTTCGGTTTTGCCAAATCCTACGTCGCCGCAAACCAGGCGATCCATGGGCGATGGGGCATTGAGGTCTGCCACAACCGCATCGATGGCCGTTTGTTGATCTGGCGTCGTTTCAAAGGGGAAGGCATCGCAGAAGCGTTGGTATTCGAGTTCATTGAGGGCATGAGACTTGCCCGGTCGGGCGGCTCGGCGTGCATAAATATCCAACAACTCGGCGGCTTTGTCTCGGACCGCTTCGGCCGCTTTGCGTCGGGCCTTGCTCCAACGATCTGAGCCCAGTTTGTCGTGCGGTGCAGTGTCCGGATCGGCACCGGCATAGCGAGCCAGGAGGGCTAAATCAACCACCGGGACATAGCGCTTT
>JAAXJV010000071.1 GCA_012269655.1 Pseudomonadales bacterium | reverse complement strand
TAGCTCTTGGTGGTTTCGTCTTTTTTGCTCTCAACCGGATCGGCGTCGGCTTCGGTTTTTGCTTGGATGGACTCTTGTTCCTCTTCGCTCATGGCTTTCTTGAAGCCCTTAACCGCACCGCCGAGGTCGCCGCCCAGGCCACGCAACTTTTTGGTGCCAAAAATCATGATCAAAATGGCCAAGATAATCAGAAGTTGCCAGATGCTAATTCCGCCAATGCCCATGTGAAGTCTCCTTAATTAAAGGCCCGTCATTTGACGGCCGCCTAAGATATGAAAGTGAATATGAAATACGGTTTGGCCGCCTTGTTCGCCCGTGTTTATGACCGTACGGTAGCCTTGCTCGAGTCCCTGATTACGCGCGATTTCAGGGATTCGAGTCATGATGTGCCCCATGAGTTCCTGGTCCTGCGGCGTTAGTGCATCCAAGGAGCTGATGTGTTTGCGAGGAATGACCAGCAAATGCACAGGGGCTGCCGGCTGCACATCGTGAAACGCAATGCAGTGTTCGTCTTCGTAGACGCGGTTGGACGGGATGTCGCCGTCTAAAATTTTGCAGAAAATACAATCGCTCATGAGGTCCGATTCGCTTTTTCTTCCAGGCCGCTCATCTCAAAACGCCGAGCCAATTCGTCCAGCACGTCCTGAGCCGTTAAATCCAAGTCCGACAAAGCCACCAGCGTGTGAAACCACAGGTCCGCGCATTCATAGATGGCGTTCTCTTTGTCGTTGTCTTTGCAGGCTAACAGGAATTCGGTGCTTTCTTCGCCGACTTTTTCCAAAATCTTGTTTAGACCTTTGGCGTGTAAGCTGGCGACATAGCTGCTATCGGGTGAGGCGGCCCGTCGCTGGGCCAGTATTTCCTGCAGTTGTTCAAGTGTCTGGCTCATGCCTTTGCTCCGTACAGCGTGGCCGGGTCAACCAAAGGCTCGGTTAGGGCATGCTCACCCTGATCGTCGAGCGCACGGTAAAAGCAACTGCGACGTCCGGTATGACAGGCTACGCCGGTCTGACTGACCAGCAGTAGAATGGTGTCGCGGTCGCAGTCGGTTCTAACCTCATGGACCTGTTGGGTCTGGCCGCTGGTTTCGCCCTTACGCCATAACGACTGACGCGAACGGCTGTAATACACAGCAACCTGCTCATCTAAGGTGATTTGCAGCGCTTCTCGATTCATCCAGGCCATCATGAGCACCTCGCCTGAGGCGAAGTCCTGCGCAATCGCGGGGATGAGTCCGTCGGCATTCCATGCCAGCTTGTCTAAATTCATACCCAATTATGGCCTGACCAGCCGCCAAATGCCTAATACCATTGACGCCATCGCCCCCAGCGCCACCACATCGGTGTAGGGGCTGACCCCGGTTGAAGAGACAAACAACACACCGCTGACAAGGAAAATCCCAACCGTGCGCCGTTGGCTTTTCTTGGTGTCGAGCAGAGCTTTTTGCAGAGCAAGCTGATGCTCACGTTGCTCGCTCAATACCTGATCCAATTGGCTTAGGTGTTGTGAGGCGTTCAATAGCTGTTGTGGCAATTCCGGCAACTGCATCAACCAACGCGGGCCCTCGGATTTGAGGGTTTTTGCCAAGGATTTGGGCCCAATGCGTTCATTCATCCAGTTTTCGAGGATGGGCTTGCCCGTCAGCCATAAGTCCAGATCCGGCGACAGTTGGCGGCCCAGTCCTTCGATATTAAGAAGCGTTTTTTGTAGCAATACCAACTGAGGCTGAACCGGCATATTAAAGCGCCGGGCCGTTTGAAAGAGTCGAAGCAGCAGATGGCCGAACATGATCTCGCCCAAGGGCTTTTCAAAGATGGGCTCGCAAACGCTGCGAATCGCACCTTCTAGATCGCCGATGCGAGTGTCTTTGGGTACCCAGCCTGATTCCACGTGTAGCCGGGCCACTTCGCGATAATCTCGATTGAAGAAAGCCAACATATTTTGCGCCAGATAATCCTGATCGCGCTTCTCTAGCGTGCCAATAATGCCGCAGTCGATAGCAATGTACTTAGGATCGCTCGGGTCAGTAATGTCGACGAAAATGTTGCCCGGATGCATGTCTGCGTGAAAAAAGCTGTGCCGAAAGACCTGAGTGAAAAATATCTCGACGCCTCGGCGGGCTAACAGGGCCATGTCGGTGCCAGCGGCCTTGAGAGTTTCGATTTCCGCGACCGGTATGCCATAAATGCGTTCTGTGACCAGCACTCGATCTCGGGTGAGGTCCCAGTAAACCTGTGGGACATACAGATCTGGGCTGTTTTCAAAGTTTCGCCGAAGTTGGCTCGCGTTGGCACCTTCGCGAGCCAGATCCAGCTCATCCATGATGGTCGCTTCATAATCGCTGACCACTTCTTTGAGGCGCAGTCGGCGTCCGTCGGCGCTGATGGCCTCCAGTACCTTGGCCAAGGTGTGCATTAGGGCCAAATCTTTGCGAATGGTCCGATCGATGCCCGGGCGGACGACTTTGACCACCACTTCCTCGCCGGTGACCAATTTGGCCGCATGCACCTGGGCGACCGAGGCGCTCGCCAGTGGCGCTTCGGAGAACTCGGCAAAGGCCTCTGTCACGCTTTGTTCTAGCGCATCTTCGATAATTTGCTTTGCGGTGTGGCCGGAAAAGGGCGGCACCTGATCTTGCAGTTTCTTGAGCTCGTCTGCGACGTCTGGGGGCAGCAAGTCGCGACGGGTCGATAGCGCTTGGCCGAATTTAACGAATACCGGCCCCAGCGCTTCCAGTGACAGACGCAGGCGACGCCCTCGACTGGCCTGGAATCCGCGTGGAATCAGGGCGAACAATAACTTTGGCCAGCCCTGTTTCGGCTTAGGCAGGAAGGTAAACAGCCAATAGCGCCAAATTACATAGGTAATCTTTAGCGCTCGGGTAATGCCGATCATATTTTGCGCTCCAATCGCTCAAGGCGATGGCGCAATCGGCGCGCCCGATCGCTAAAGTCGCTAAAGGCATCTCGACTCACCAGCCAGCTTTGTTCGTGTCGCAGATATTCCTCGGTTTGGGATTTAACCGATTCTGACTGGGTTTTGAGTTGCCGGTACAAGGCCTTGGCCCCCATCAGCATGGCCCCGGCAATGGGATCACCCAGTTTTTTGGATAGCTCGTCTTCTAGGTCAACTGACAGTTGGCCTGCCGCGTCGGATAGGCCTTTGAGTACGCCGACGCTGCCTTGTACTTGGATGCCTTCCATGACCATGGCGCCATTGCCCTTGGCTAAACTACGAGCGGTCTCGACAAGGGCTGAAAGCTCGCCAGTCAGGGTCACGTCTGGTGTTCCAGGCGCCCCCTTTAGCCAGGGCTTCCCCCGCGCGTCCTCACTGCGCCGGCCGCGTTTGGTGGCCGTGCGCTCCACCCGGGTTGCCCGCCGAGCCAGTGTGG
>JAAXJV010000222.1 GCA_012269655.1 Pseudomonadales bacterium | reverse complement strand
ATTCGAAGTCGTCTCTAAGCCCGATCCGAACAATCTGGCGTACACCTCGATTCACTTGCCCCTGCATACGGATCTGCCGAATCAAGAAATGCCACCGGGCTTTCAATTCCTGCATTGCCTCGCGAATGAGGCTGAGGGCGGCGGCTCGGTATTCTGTGACGGGTTTGCCATGGCCGAGGAGCTCCGCCGGATCGATCCGGAGGCCTTCGAAGTGTTGTCGACGACCTATGTTCCGATGCGCTTTCACGATCAGGACTACGACCTAGGCACCCATCAAACGGTTATTCGAACCGACCCATTTGGCGCCATTGTCGAGCTTCGCTTTAATGCGCACTTGGCTGGCATTTTAGATATCGCTCCGGAAAACATGGCCGCCTATTACCGAGCGTACCGCCAGCTAATGAAGCTGATTCGCGACCCCGATCATCATTTTGAAATCAAACTTCAGGCCGGCCAAATGGCCGTGTTTGACAACCGCCGAGTGCTGCATGGTCGGCAGGCCTTTGACCCGCAAACCGGCCGTCGCCACTTTCGAGGCTGTTATGTCGATCGGGGTGAATGGGATAGCAAAATCCGAGTACTCTCTAGGGCGAACAAGGAAACCGCATGACTTACCCTATTCCCACACAGCCCAAGGCCAGTCACTTCATCGACGGGCAATACATTGAAGACAGCGCGGGCGCTGTGATTGAAGTGACCTACCCCTATACCGGCGAGGTCATTGCGACAGTCCATGAAGCCACCGATGCCATTATCGAGCAGGCCATGGCCAGTGCGGTTCGCGCACATCAAGCCTGGGCAACGCTATCCGGTGTTGAGCGCGGCGCGGTGTTACGCAAAGCCAGCGAGTTGATGCGCGAGCGAAATCATGAACTTTCGCAACTAGAAACACTCGACACGGGCAAACCACTGCAGGAAACGCTGGTGGCGGATGCTGCGTCAGGGGCTGAGGCGCTGGAATATTTTGGCTCAATTTCAGCCGGCTTAACCGGCGAGCATGTTCGATTGCCTAACGGCGACTTTGTGGTGACCGAACACTGTCCACTGGGCGTTTGTCTGGGCATTGGGGCTTGGAACTATCCGATCCAAATTGCCTCGTGGAAAGCCGCGCCTGCATTGGCTGCAGGCAACGCGATGATCTTTAAGCCGTCCGAAACCACGCCTCTATCGGCATTGAAACTGGCTGAAATCTTCATTGATGCCGGGGCACCGGCTGGCCTATTCAATGTCGTGCAGGGCCGCGGCGCAGTGGGCGCCAAGCTGATTGATCATCCCGACATCGCAAAGATCTCAATCACAGGCTCGGTGCCGACTGGCAAAAAGGTGTATCAACATGCGGCAGCCTCTTTAAAGCCCGTCACGCTGGAGCTGGGTGGAAAGTCGCCGATCATCATTTTTGATGACGCCGATTTGGACAATGCCGTCGGCGGCGCCATCAACGGCAATTTCTATTCTTCAGGCCAAATTTGCTCGAACGGGACTCGGGTATTTGTCCAACGCCAGATGCTTGAGCCCTTCTTGAACAGACTGACAGAGCGGCTAGAACATGTTGTGATGGGGAATCCGTTGGATGAGTCCGTGAACTACGGCCCCATGATCAGTCAAACCCAACTCGACATCGTCAAAGACTACATTCGAAGTGGCCTCGCTGATGGCGCGCGATTGGTATGCGGCGGCAGCACCACCGATGCCGGCGGGCTGTTCCTACAACCCACCGTGTTTGCCGATGTGACCGATGATATGACGATTGCCCGAGAAGAAATTTTTGGCCCCGTTATGTCTGTCTTGACCTTTGACACCGAAGAAGAAGCAGTCTGCCGAGCCAACGCAACTGAATTTGGCTTAGCTGCCGGCGTCTTTACTCAGGACTTAGCCCGAGCCCATCGGGTGGCCGCTCAGTTTGAGGCCGGCACCTGTTACATCAATACCTACAACCTAACCCCGGTTGAGGCGCCCTTTGGCGGCATGAAGCATTCAGGCCTAGGGCGTGAGAACTCAAAACATGCCCTATCGCACTACTCGCAGGTTAAATCTGTATATGTTTCGATCAACGAGGTTGAAGCCCCGTATTAAAACCAATGTAATTCAATGCAAAGCAGCCTCTTTGAGTAGGCTGGGGCGATCGAATAGGTAGCCCTGCAAATAGTCGATTCCAGCCTCGACTAAACGGTTTGCGGCGGGGCCTTCCTCGACTCCCTCGGCAATCGTGCGAATCTGCATCGCCTTTGCCATCGCTGCAATAGATTGCACGATGGCAAACGAGCGTTTATCCGCACACACACCATCGATCAAGGATTTATCGATCTTTATAAAATCGACCGGTAATTCACGCAGATATGCAAATGAACTTAAGCCAGCACCAAAATCGTCTAAAGCAAATCGACATCCCAACTGGGTAATTTGCTGTATAAATTGCTGAGCCGTTGCGAAGTTATTGATCGCTGCTGTTTCCGTTATTTCAAACACGATGTTTGTTGGCGATACCGAGCTTTGGGCAAACTCACGCTTGATAAAATCAACCATATCCGGCTCGGTAATAGTCGCGCCGGAGAGGTTAATGCTGTAGGTCTGATCAATCTGTGCGCTTGCAAGCGACTCATGTATGACCCAACGATCAATCTGCCCAATTAACCCGTATCGCTCGGACGGGGGGATGAATTCGCTAGGCGACACCACCCCTCGAATTGGGTCTATATATCGAATCAGCACTTCGCTGATTAACTCATTTTCTGGGCCTGATGGGCGAATGGCCTGCCGATATAAGGTGAACTGATTTTCCGACAAGGCTGCTTCTAGCCGAGGAAGCCAACTGACTTCTGACAAATATTGTTTGTATTCCGAGTAGTTTTCATCCGCAACATGCACGCGTTTACCCCCAGCGCGCTTCGCAATTGCACTGGCATTGTCCGCTGCATTCAGCACAGCCTCGAGGGTATCGCCGTCTCTCCCAAAGCCTGCGACGCCGACCGAAGCGCCCACGGCAAAACCTTTGCCCTTCCGCACCAATCGATATTGGTTAATTTGTACACACAGTTGTTGAGCGATCGACGTCGCTTTAGCAATGGAACAGTCCTCAAGCAGAACCGTGAACTCATCGCCACCTATTCGAGCCACCACGTCTCGCTGTCGAACGACACCTCTTAACAAACTAGCGATATCGATCAGCAATTGATCTCCCGCCTCGTGTCCGCCCTGATCATTAACCAACTTAAACTTATCTAAATCAATGAATAGAACTGCACCTGTTTTTTTTTGATTGATCGCTGTTTCAATTGTCCGCGAAGCGATCGTCTCTAATTCAGCACGATTGAGTAACTGAGTAAGCGAATCAATCGCGGCGGCGTGCCGCAGTCGTTCAGCCAATTCTGCTGTTTTCGTCACGTCGTCTAACAAAATCAGAACACCGTTAAACAGCGGCCTGATCTTGACGTCCACTATTCGATTGCCCAGGTTAAGCTTGGGTAAATCCTTCGCCTCAATGACCTCAAAGGATTTTTGCGTTGCAACGTATTCTGTCACTTCAGGCAACCGTGCGAATAAATACCCGACGTCGTTATCAACCAAGTCGTCTAGCGGACCATTAACAAAACCGAGTAGCTCGGATGCAATGCGATTCAAGATTCCCACTTCATGCCCAGAGGATAGGGTGACGATCCCAAAGGGAGCGTTACCGACTATGCCTTCTAGTATTTTGCGCAAATGAACCGCATCAAAGGCACTCATGAAACACACCTCACTACCACAACACTGCTGTCCCGATCAGCCTGTTCATAACGGTTGAATAACAGGCGTGCGATAGCTTGCGCGGACAAACTTTCATGCTGATCAGGCCACGCCGGAGATGGAAGCCCCGGCGAACACATCAATATCTGCGCATTGGGTCTACGCTCAACGTCGATCTCGGGAAACGTTGCGTCAAAAAACACCCCTAAGGTTCCAGCGGAATCCACATTTTGGATGGTTTGCTCTGCCCAAATTTGGACGGCAACATCCCCAACAGATCGCGCTTGTATTCGGTCGGGTGTAACCCGAATCAACCCTACCGAAATCCCCGCTTCTTGGATGCTTTTCAAATATTCATGGGTTTGAATCAAACCCTGTGCCAATGTTTGATACTTCGCGTTATTCAGGAAATTTCGTATTTCATCTCGGGTTCTTTCAGAGGATGCACCCACAATCAACGCTGCCAACAAACAATCACCATTAAACTCTGTTAATAACACGCTATCGGCATTGATGGATTTGTTGACCGCTGGAAAACTGATGACCGAAGTCTCGATATCCTGTGACCCGAGGGGCAAGAAGGATCGCAACTGAACGACGGTTCCTGAATTATTTGTTTCGATCCGCATGTCGTCAACGCATCGACGTGCTGCTCCCAAACCAAGCCCTAGGCTTTTACCTCGCCAAGAGGTGTTGCCGTCTATTTCCGCCCAAGCCAAATCCTTGATACCCGGTCCATGATCCCGGATCGTCAGCTCGATCCCTTTTCCATTAATGGTCGGATCAATCTGAAGTTCCGCCTGACCAGCATAGCGTATGGCGTTGGTCAATATTTCAGATGCAGCAAGACAGACCTCGGCCAGATCATAGCTTTGAAAGCCAATCTCTAATCCAACCAATTTGATCGCGTGAACCGCTGGTGCTATGCCGTTTTCTGAATCAAGAGTGATCGTCTCTATCGGATTGGCCACACTGTCCCCTATTGCAGACAAAGGTTTAGCCCGGGTCCTTCCGAACAGCATTGGACCCGTTATTGTGCGGATCCATTCGCACGAGACGGTACCCTGTCGCTTCGAACGAATACTGGAGGGCAGCCTTTAGATCGCGCACCGCTCTGAAACGACCCAGATCAAGCCCTGCGCCGATCATGGTGCTGGCTAATGGGCCCGAAATACCGCAAAAAACTGAAGAAACGCCAACCAACTCTAAGGTTTTTCCCAGCTTAACCATGTAGGCCGCCACTGACGAATCAATGGCGTCGACATTGCTAAGATCGATAATTGCGATTTGGACCTGACGCTCGTCAGCCAGCTGTATGAGAGACTCTGTAATGCTGGCCATCCGGGCTGAGTCAATCGAGCCGAATAACCCGGTATAAATAGAGTTATCCGTTAATTCTGAAGCCACCATTGGAACTTCGGCTCCGACTTGGCGCCGACTCATGGCCACATCGGTTGGACACATCACGTACTCCCTGTTTTAACTTCCTTCCTTAGACTTTTAAGTTAACGCTAGGAGCGCGTCCGGACCATGGCCTTATGTCCCAGATGCCGATCGTTCGATGTTTTGGGGGTTTAATGCGCCGAATTGTTCCCCACACAGGGCTTATTAAGGAGATAATCCATGCGCGTTCTACTGCTCAGCCTATTGCTGATGGGGTGTTCAACACTTAATCCTAACGCCTATCGCGACCAACAGCCGACCTTTGACCTGTTCGAGTTTTTCGACGGTCAGGTTACGGCCTACGGCATCGTGCAAAACCGCGCAGGTCAGGTCATTCAGCGATTTGAAGTCGATATTCAAGGCACGGTTCAAGATAACGTCCTCACCTTAGATGAGGATTTTGTTTATACGTTGGGCGAAGGACCCGCGAATCGGGTCTGGACCATCGAGCGACAAGGAGAAGCATTTTCCGGCAGCGCAACCGATGTCCCTGGGCCTGCCATAGGTCAGGCATACGGCAATGCATTCCGTTTTCGCTACACCATGGATCTACCGGTTGGTGACACACAATATGCTGTGAACTTTGATGATTGGTTCTATGCCATGGATGACCGGCGTATTTTCAACCGGTCCGAGATCAAGAAATTCGGCCTAACCTTTGCTGAGGTCACGATCTTTATGCAACGGGATTGAGGTTCTATTCGACCGTTAAGCGTTGCAAAAAATCGATGGCCGCCCGAATACGTGGAATCTTTTCGGTGCTTTGGTGATAGACCAAAAAGAACTCTCGGTGCATGTCGTGCTCGGGTAACAGATGTACCAAGCCATCGGATTCGGATAACAAAAACCGGTGCAACATTCCAATGCCCAACCCGGCCTTGACCGCCTCGACCTGTCCTATAGGCGAGTACACCGCGACTTGAGAGGACCACTGAGGCCAAAGAGATTTAGGTGTATTGAGCCGCTCGGAGAACAATAGATCCTCGACGTAGCCAATTAGGCGGTGCGATCTGAGTGATTCCACTGCCTCGGGATTACCATGACGCTGCAAATACTCAGGCGCAGCATACAAACCCAAACGGTAGGTACCTAGGCTAATCGAATCCAGTTTGGGCTCGTCAGGCCGGCCGACCATAACCGCGATGTCCGCTTCACGTCGAGACAACGAGAATCCTCTGGATTGTGGGACCACCTCGACATTCAGGTCTGGATGCTGCTGGATCAAACCCTGCAACTGAGGCGTCAGGACCCGCAGGGCAAACCCTTCGGGTGCCGCAATTCGGACCGTTCCACTGACTTGCCGATCTGAACTTCCAAAGATCTCGCTCGCCGCTTCAATCTCGGCCTCGGCGCGCTCGAGGTAGCGCATCAATCGATGCCCCTCGTCTGTCAGGTTCAGGCCTCGACTGTGGCGCACAAATAAGGCGCTGCCGACTCGACTGTGCAAATGCGCTAGGTGTCGTGACAATGTCACGTTAGACACCCCCAAACGTTCAGCCGCCCGGCCTAACTGGCCGGCACGGGCAACCGCCAAAAAGTATCGCGCATCTTCCCAATTAAATTTCACTGGATTCATGACTGCCAAGATGCATCAGAAATGCAACATCAGCAACGAATTATTTTCTATTGTGAAAACAAATTTGACCATGCAGACTCCCGTCATCAAAAACAGGAGCCCATCATGAGCGTTCTAGGAAATTACATCGGCGGCCAACACGTGGCCTCACAATCCGGTCGCACTGCGCCCGTCTTTAACCCCGCTACCGGCGCCCAAAGCAAAGAAGTCGCGCTGTCGTCAGCGGACGAAACTCGTGCAGCCATTGCCAATGCTCAAGAAGCGTTCAAAACCTGGAGCCAGGTTACCCCGCTTAATCGCGCTCGTATTATGTTCAAATTCAAAGCGCTGGTTGAAGAGCATGCGGACGAGCTGGCCGAGCTGATTACTGCCGAGCACGGCAAGGTGTTTTCAGACGCCAAGGGCGAATTAACCCGCGGTTTGGAAGTCGTCGAATTTGCCTGCGGTATCCCGCACCTGCAAAAAGGCGAACACAGCCTGAACGTTGGCCGTGGCGTCGATAGTTTCAGCCAAATGATGCCGATAGGCGTGTGCGCAGGCATTAGCCCGTTCAACTTCCCCGCTATGGTACCCATGTGGATGTTCCCGGTCGCGATTGCCTGCGGCAACACCTTCGTCATGAAGCCCTCAGAAAAGGACCCGACCAGCACCATGCGTTTGGCTGAACTGCTGACTGAAGCGGGTCTACCCGATGGCGTGTTCAACATCGTCAACGGTGACAAAGAAGCGGTTGACGTTCTGCTGTCTGACGAAGCCATTCAAGCCGTCAGCTTTGTAGGCTCTACACCCATCGCGGAATACATCTACTCGACCGCCAGCGCTAACGGTAAGCGCGTACAGGCCCTAGGCGGCGCGAAGAATCACATGATTGTGATGCCCGATGCTGAGCCCTCGCAGGTCGTCAATTCTTTGATTGGCGCCGCCTACGGCAGTGCCGGCGAGCGTTGCATGGCGATCTCGGTAGCCGTCTGCGTGGGTGATGAAGTCGCTGACAACCTGATCAAAGACCTGCAGAGCGAGATTGAGAAGATGTCGGTCGGCAATGGCATGAGCCAGCCCGAGCCACACATGGGCCCTCTGGTCAGCCGAGTCCATGCAGACAAGGTACTGGGTTACATTGATTCTGGCGTCGAAGAAGGCGCAACCTTGGTGGTCGATGGCCGTGGCTTCAAGGTGACAGATCACGATCAGGGTTACTTCGTTGGACCGACGCTGTTTGATAACGTCAAAGCTGGCATGCGTATCTACGAAGAAGAAATCTTTGGCCCCGTGTTAGCGGTCGTCCGAGTCAACAGCTACGAAGAAGCATTGAACCTGATTAACGCACACGAGTATGGCAACGGAACCGCGATCTTTACCCGTGATGGCGACACCGCGCGGAATTTCTGCGCAAACGTCCAAGTCGGCATGGTCGGCGTTAACGTACCGATTCCGGTGCCCATGGCATTCCACAGCTTCGGCGGGTGGAAGCGCTCGTTGTTCGGTCCCTTGCACATGCATGGACCCGACGGCGTTCGTTTCTACACCCGCATGAAGACCATCACGGCGCGTTGGCCTACCGGTCTAAGTGCTGGGCCTGAGTTCACCATGCCCACGATGAAGTAAGCGGAAATGATCGACAAAGGCGGCTCTCGGGTCGCCTTTTTTATTTCTAAGCTATCCGCGGCTCGACACTAGCGACAACGGCGGTTTTGTCGAATCAAGCTCGATGATCGCCTTATTTAGCGCCTGAACCGACAGAGGCTTACCCAAAATGGCGTTGGCACCCGCCGCCATCAGCAATTTGGATTCATCGCCAAAGGCCGCCGTGAGTCCAAAAATTGGCACGTTATGATCCAAAGCCCGAAGCGTCTTAGTCAGTTCAATCCCATCCATTTTGGGCATGTGCAAATCGGTCAAAATTAGATCGAATGACGAGTCGCCTAGGGCTTTCATGGCGTTGATCCCATCATCCGCGACTTGTACCCGCGCGCCCTGCGCCTCTAACATTTTTTTGGTGAGGGTTTGCAAGACCAGTGAGTCTTCCACCAACAAAACAGATTGGCCTTCGATTGCCTTGGGCAACTCACCGGCTCGATACGGCTTATCAGATTTCGCAAGCTCTAACACCCCAGTTAAGCGGAATCCTGCTCCGCCTAGTTCGCTGTCAACATACGCGAGATCACCTGATAAGGCAGATCTGGCATAATCACGGCAAACCGATAAGCCGATCCCACTTCCGTCCGCCTCTGAAGTACCACGACCGAAAGGCTCGAAAATTTGACTTCGATAGTCAGCGGGAACACCCGAACCATCGTCTTCGAACAGAACTTGGTAATGGACTTGCTGCTCACGAACCTCATAAGCCATGCTGATCCGAAGACGAGTAGCATTGGCATGCACTGCACAGTTCTTGACGAGGTTAATGGTGATCTGCCGAAGGACTTGTTTGGGTAATAGCACGGCGACCTCGTCTTGTGCGGGCAGCAGTTCAATCTCGAGCTCAGCGTCTTTCACAAATCGATCCGCCATGTGGACGGAGGCCTGTATGACTGCGCTGAACTCACCCTTCGTCCGGGTCGCTTGCGCAAGCCGGTCTGGCTCACGCACCAGTTGCATGTCGTCCATAACCGAGTGCAGATGCTCCAGCAAATCATTCACTGTGCTGCGTTCGGATTCCGCCAATTGTGCAGATAAATGATCATCAAATAGCATCTTCAGTGTGGCCGCGGGGGTTCGAAGTTCGTGCGCAATAATCGCCTGCAAGTTCTTTTGCTCATCAATCTGACGAGTCAACTGCTTTTCTGAATCGGCCAGTTGAGTGGCCTTTAAGGCGCTTATTGCGGCCTGCTCAGATGCTTGAGTGGATTCCTTTTCGATGGCTGACACCGCGATCCATGCAATGGCCGCACAGTAGGCCACGGCCGATACAAAGGAGAGAAAAAACATCCCTTCGTAATACTCGGGAGCGAGTTCGTTCAGCCGATTGATCGGCTCCGACCAGATATACAGCACAATGTAGGTAACAACCGCTGTGATGCCCGTCAAGATTCCACCGCGAGCCCCCAATAGACCGGTAGCCGCAAACATGGGCACCACCAGCCAAATTAAATAAGGCGACTCAATACCGCGGCTGAAAACGATGGCGGTCGTTGGTTCTGCCAGCATAATTATCGAGAGTGAAACGGCGCAAAGGACGGAGTATCCACGGGTTCTTAGTGGAAAGGTTACAAGCACGCAGAGCGAAAAAAAGCCGGTCGAGACTGCGGCCACGTGGGATCCGGACCAGAGCAAAGCGATGAAGATCCCACTACCGAGTAACAAGGTAAACCATTGGAAACGGATCAGAAAATTCTGCCGCGCCTCGTAGTGTTGTATGTAGCTTTGTTTCAAGCCCGAAAGCATTCGTCGCTTCTCTTTACGCAGTTTTGATGATTAAAAGTACGACAACGATAACTAGATCGCATTGAACCACGTCGTTTTGGGGGTACTAGAATCCAACCCTTCAATTTAGATCGAAAGCACGCTTCTTTAGGTATGGCGAGACCTTTTACTGGGTCAAGGATCGCTGCACTGGACGACTACAAGTACAAGGGATCAGTGAGGACCGCATCGAATCCTTTCGGCAGTGAATCGATCAACAATCGCCAGGACGGGTCACCAACCGCCCAACCTCTTGATCCTGCTCATCTAAAAAGACATCAATCGCTGTCCAACCCTGTCGGGAGGCCAGACCATCTGCGTTGCAATGCAGCGCCTGATGCTCGGCTTGTTTTTCGACCTGCCAATTCGCCGGCAACTCGGTGGAGGGCAATCGCAAACGCTTAACCAGGGTCAAACTCTGTTCATCGCAATTTGTCTGCAACCTAAGCATGTCTGTTGCGGAATCAATTTGCCTAGGCAGTGTGGGATTGATATCGGCCTGCAGAACTAAGAAGCCCTCGCACAGAGACTGTGCCTGGACGGATAACGAAATCGCCCCTAAGAACATCAAACTGATAAAACGCATACCTGACCTCGCCGCATTAAACCATCAGCCTGCCAGTTAATCCTTAGAAAGCAAACAGACCTAAGACTTCAGTTCACGCCCTGCTGAATTCCGTTTATGGCGCTCATCTAATTGCCCTATGACGCACTCACGTTCAGCGCCACTCATCTGACTCCATCGTGCAATTTCATCCAACGTGCGCCAGCAGGAAACACAACAGCCCTTATCTGCTTCGTATCGACATTGTTGGTTGCACGGTGATTTCAAAAGGTATGCGCTCTATGGATCGGCTCACATTATCTCAAAACCGCATTCCATTCGAACGCCAATTCCGTCATAAACTTGCAAAGACAATTAAGTATATTTTTGATATATTTAATTATGTATGAGGACTCTAAAATGAGTTGGGGCCTTACCACCAGTGGATGGAAACGTTTTCTTATCATCTCACTGGCCCTGACATCCTTAAACGCTGAGTCTGCGCGCATCGTGCACCTTGGCGATCACATACAGCTAACCGGCGATATCGTGTCTGGCGATGCCCAAAAGCTGGCATCAATTATAAGTCAGGGTGAAACCGTTTTCATGAATTCCCGCGGGGGAGATGCACTTGAGGGCCTGCGTCTATACCAAGTTATCAAAGCGCATCAAGCCCATATCAAAGCACCTAGGACGTTATTTCAGCGCTGCCAGTCGGCCTGCGCGATCGCCGGATTGGGCGGACGAACCGTCCAAGGCCGTCTCGCCTTTCATATGCCCCAGTTGTCGGCACTTGAAAAAAGCCACGAGGCCAGGGCTCACCTAGAAGAGATTCGAAAGGCCTACGTACGAGTGATGCAGCACGAGCTAGGCATCGACGACACCTTAAAAGTGATCACCCAGACCGGTCGCTTTAGTTTTTATGCCGTGGACTTTTATCCGGATCGCTATCTAAACAGTCCGACCGAGCAAAACCTGCCGGCTCCAGCCAACCAAACAGCGCCGCGTCTAATCGCGAATCGCAGCCGATAACTCACCGGATTCGTAATTCTCGACCCACCAGTCGGCCAATTCATCCGGCTTGATGGGCTTAGGCATCACATGGTTTGCGCCGGCGCTTAGCAACTGCTGGGTTTCGTTGCCAATCACGGCGGCCGTTACGGCCACAATGGATGTCGTACCGCCCTGTTCACGTACAGCCTTTACCAATCCCAGCCCGTCTAGATTAGGCATCATCAGGTCGGTGAGGACCAGGTCATACTCGTTTGGGTCATAAGCGTTGAGTGCTTTTTGGCCATCCTCCATGGCCGTGACCTGTGCGCCCCGCTTTTCCAAGATACGCTGCGTCATGATTCGCAACATCGAATCATCCTCCGCAAAAAGAATCCGCAGACCGCTTAACGCATCCATAGATACCTTTGTTTTCTGCAGCTCAAGTTCCGCGGCCTGAATTGGAAAAGTTAGTTCAAAGCCCGCGCCGCCCAGATCGCTGTCGAAATATGCCAACTGACCCTGCATCAGTTCACTGAACTGCCGAACAATACTCAATCCGAGTCCAGTGCCATCGCTGTGCCCGCTGACGCCTTTGACAAAGGGTTCAAAGACAGAGTCTCGGGCAGTTTCAGGAACTCCAATGCCGTTGTCCTCAACGCGTAAAACCGCGGTTGCGTGGTCGGTTGACTGCCATCGGTAATCAAATTGAACTGAAATCTGTGAGCCTCCAGAGTGTTTGATTGCATTGTTAACGAGGTTGTTAATCACCTGACGCAACGCTTGGTCATGCATCTCAAATGCTTCGGTTTGTTCTGGTACTGCAATGGTAAGGGCGATGCCTTTAGCCGATGACAACGGCATCAAAGGGCTCAACGCACGCTCAATCAAGTTCGTTGGCACCGCGATATTTTTTGCGACTTCAAGGGCACGCTCAGGCGCGACCACAAAGCGTAAATCCTCTAAAACGGCCAAGAGTTGTTCTGACGTGGAGCCGATATCATCAAGCAAGTCCTCGGCGATCCGCTCTCGATTCTCTGACATCATGTTGATTAAAGACACGGGCGTCCGCAGCTCATGCCCCACCACCGCAAACATATGCTTCTGTTTAGCTAACAAATCGGTCAATTCGTGACGGGCCATGCGAGCCTCCGCCAGCGCCTTATCTTGACGATGCTGTGCGGCCGCCGCCAGCCAATGGCCGATAAACACCAGCAAACTGAGCACCAAAAATAACCCGATCAGCGCATTTCGTTGGCTTGTTTGCCGTGCAAGACGCGCTTGCAACAGTTTAGTAGCCGCCTCGTTGTCCGCCGCTGCAGCCGCCGCCAGTGATTGTATTAGCCCTGTAACTTCGTCCCATTCCGCCTGCACAGCGTCGGTTTCACCAATCGGGATGGCCGGCAGATTAATCAAATAAGCGCGGACGGACGTCAGAAAATCCGAGGTCATCGCAGACTTGGCTGGAGGCAAATTGGGATTACTCAACAAATCCCCAATGGAGCGCTCCAAGGCCGCCCGTTGCGAACGATAGTAATTGCTTACAAATACCGCAGTGCCAGAACTCGCCCGAATGGCCCGCTCTCCGCGAACCTGACCTAATAATTCAGCCAGCCTGGGGTAGGTTTCAAAGATCAAATAACCCAGCCCATAGGTTTCGAGCACTGGGTCTAGCAGCACGTTTGATGAAGCGTGGCGTTGTGATAAATCTTCCTGCAGCTCAGCAATAAGTTGGCTGACCTGCTCAAATAGCTCAGCACCGCCGGCGTAATCCAAGGATTCCAAGGATTCCAAGGATTCCAAGGATTCTCGGCAACGTCGCTCTAATTTGGGCAAACCGAAAAAGTAATTGTGTGCGGTTGCGCTGCAGGAACCACGGAATTCACCCAAGTTGATGAGCGTGTTAAGTGTCTGTTGGGCGGGCACCAACGCATCAACTTCGGCCCGGGTGAATTCAACCTCTTGATGCACATCCCGAATCGTGAAGTACCCACCGATCAATAAGACTGCTTGAGAGACGAAGAAGGACGCAATCATCAACGGTCGAGCGGATTGAAG
>JAAXJV010000226.1:2001-3405 GCA_012269655.1 Pseudomonadales bacterium | reverse complement strand
CTCTCGCCAATCAATACCACCAAAGATCCAGCGACCAACAAAGCCAGCAGCAAGTTGGTCAGCGGAATGATGCCGTAATCGATCCAGCCGGGAAGGCTTGTTTGGGGTGCACTCATAATTTTATTGTCGGCTTTGTGAGCGTGAAATTATAGCGAATCCGATTCGTTGTCGGGAGCGTCATCATCGACGTTCAACTCTGGCAAATTTTGCTTAAAACGGACGCCCTTGCGTTCGAATTGACTGACCACGCTGGTCAATCCACCTCGACCGGACAGGGTCTTGATCGCTTCGTCGTAGGTTTTTTGCGCGGTGGCCATTTGACTCCCAACCCGCTCAAACTTTTCCATGAAGATTCGGAGTTTGTCCTGGAGCTTGCTCGCTTGATCGGCAATTTCCGCCGCATTCTCGCCCTGCTTTTGCAACGACCACAGGTTGGCCACGGTCCGAAGCGTACCGAGCAAGGTTGAGGGCACCACAACGATAACACCTTTTTCGAAGGCTCGATTGAACAGCCCAGAATCGTATTGAACCGCCGCCAAAAACGCGGGCTCGATTGGCATAAACATCAGTACAAAATCAGGTGAGCGCAACCCAATCAAGCGTGAATAATCCTTACCAGCCAACGAATCAACGTGCTTGCCCATGCTATTCACCAGGCGTTTGAGTGCCTGTTCACGAGAAGGCTCGTCCTCGGCTTCGACATATTCCGTCCAGGCCACCAAGCTGACTTTAGAATCAATGATCAGGTGCCGACCTTCGGGCAGGTTGACGATAAAGTCAGGCCGAAACGAGGCACCCTGCTCGTCCGTCAGTGGTTGTTCTCGAAGGTATTCTTGACCCTTGATCAGGCCTGAACGATCCAAGATCATTTCTAATTGGGTCTCGCCCCAATTGCCCTGCGCTTTGCTGTCACCTTTCAAAGCCTGTGTCAGATTACTGGCCTCGTCAGTGATGCGTTGATTCAAACTTTTTAGGTTCTCGAGCTCATTTTTCAGCGCCGAATTGGCGTTTGAGCTGTCCTGATGCACCTCGTTCACACGTTTCTGAAAGGCACTGATTTGTTCGCGCAACGGGTTCAACAAATGCCCGAGGGATTCCTGCGAATCTTTCTTAAACTGCTCGGTGCGGGATTGAAGAATCGACTCAGATAGCGTCTTGAATTCGGCCTGCAGGGCTTTTTTCTGAGTCTCAAACGAGGTCTGCAATTCATCTTTGCGTGCGTTTAATTCGGCTTCTCGTGATCGCAGCGACGACAGTTCGCGCTCGGCGTTCTGAAGGGCCTCAGTTTTGGCGGCCAAATCATCACGCAATTGCTGAGTTAAGGCTTCACGCCCCTTGGATTCGGCCAGCGTAAGCTCGGCCTGGGTGAGCCTATCCGCCAACTGATCGCGGTCAGCTCGAAGT
>JAAXJV010000226.1:0-1991 GCA_012269655.1 Pseudomonadales bacterium | reverse complement strand
AGCAGACTGTGTTCGGGCTTGAGCAAAATACCAAACCGCGAGGGCGGCCGCCGCGGCCAATAACAGACCTAATAATTCAGATAATGGGAACAAAGGGTACACACCCACTGACTAGCATACAGATCGCTAATACTCGCATGATTTACTCCTCGATGTAGAAATCCGCCACCGCTCGAGTATCGCGCAATGGGCGGACACGGTCGATCGATTCTTGGTACAGCGGATGCGCTTTATAGTCGGCCAACTGCGCTTCGTCTTTGAACAGGCCAAATACCACCACGTCGATCTCGGCGCTGATTTGATCCCGCTTAATATTTTTCGTCACCACGAGCTTTTCCGAATGCGGAATCCCTTCAAGGATTTTTAAACCTTGGAAAATGGTCTCGGCATCTTCGGGCTTTTTAGCGGAGAAAAGTACGACGTGGTGGAGCATAGGGACCTCTTGGTTGGGTGCGTAATATGCGTTAAGCGCTCTGAATTGTCGATGGTGAACTACGACACACTTCTTGACCCTATTTCACCGGCCAAGGGAACTTCCTGTGCTATGTTTATTTAATGACTAAAGTCGCAACCGGATTATGGATGGCGCTGTCCCTTGCGCCAGCCTTTGCTGCTGAACCCTTCGGCGACGAGATGGTTGCGCCCAAGCAATTCACTGACAATCAAGCCACTCAAGGCGAGGCGATTATTGCCAATACACCCGCGGGTCCTTTAGGGCTCAGATTCTCGGGCGGTTTCGTGGTCGACAGCGAACAGCCCAGTGGCCAGTTTGCTGGGAGCGATTTGGAAGACGCGGCCCCGTACCTCGGGATCGGGGTCGCCGGTCAAATGGGCGCCTTGGACTTATCAGCGGATTTGGGCTGGGTTGAACGCAATCGCCGCTGCAAACCTGACACCTGCACCGCAGAAGTACAGGACACCGATTCAGCCTCTGAACCGGTGTTAAATTTCCAGCTCAAATTACGTTTTTAACCGCCCTTCTTTTGCACCTTCGCCCAACCGTCTTTTAACGTCACCGCTCGGTTAAAGATAGGCTGGTTGGACGAGTCTTCATCCTTGCGGAAGAAGCCGACCCGTTCAAACTGAACGATCTCACCGACCTCAACTTCGGCCAGCGCGGGCTCTACCAATCCTTGCTTGATCACCAATGATTCAGGGTTAAGTTCCTCGGACAGGTTGTCGCCAGTCGGGTTGGCGTCCGTGAACAGTCGATCGTAAAGACGTAATTCTGACGCCACAGCGTTGCTTGGCGCCCACTGAATGGTGCCTTTGACCTTGCGCCCAGACTCGTCTTGACCGCTCCGGGTCGCAGGATCGTAGGTACACAGAATTTCGACGATGTTGCCCTGCTCGTCTTTGATCAACTCTTGGAAGTCGATAATAAAGGCGTATTTCAACCGTACGCTGCCACCGGGCTTCAGACGGAAAAACTTCGGAGGCGGCACCTCTTCAAAATCCGCTGCATCAATGTACAACGAGCCATCAAACTGGAGTGTCCGCGACCCTAGCTCGGCTACTCGCTGATGCCAGGGCGCGTTCAGCTCTAACACTTCACCCTTGGGCCAGTTGGTGATCGTCAGCTTAATCGGGTCTTGAACGGCAAATCCGCGGCGAGCCGTGTTTTCCAAGTCGCTACGCAGGCAGGTCTCGAGCAAAGACATCTCGATGGTGTTGGATTTCTTGGTCACGCCAATGCGCGAGCAAAAATCACGGATCGACGCGGGAGTGAAACCACGACGACGCATACCACTGATGGTCGGCATACGGGGATCGTCCCAACCTCGCACGTGACCCTCGGATACCAACGCCAATAATTTACGTTTACTCGTCAAACAATGCTCGAGCTGCAGGCGGCTAAATTCAATTTGTTGCGGCTGGGCGGGCACCGGTAAGTTTTGAATGAACCACTCATAAAGCGGCCGGTGGTCCTCAAACTCGAGCGTGCACAGACTGTGAGTAATCCCCTCAATCGCATCCGACTGGCCGTGGGC
>JAAXJV010000232.1 GCA_012269655.1 Pseudomonadales bacterium | reverse complement strand
TCTTTTGGGTGTCGGTGGGTGCGGTGGGTATTTTGGGTACTGCGTTGATCGTGCAAGGGGTCGACTTTCCAATTGGCGCGCACAGCCTGGGTCTGGGCGCGGGTTTGGCTTTCAGCGCTACCATCATGGCGACCGGATTGTTGATCGCGGGGATCGCCAAAATAGGCGCCAGTGATGCGGCCACTTTGGCCCTGTTCGAGGCATTTTTCGCAGCGCTGTTTTCAGTCATATTTTTAGGGGACCCTGCCAGTATTGGTTTGGTTGGCGGGGGTCTGTTAATCCTGTTAGGTGCAGGCTTGCTTACCCGCTCGGCTCGCGCTTAAGCTGGGCGCAATAACAATAAAAGGAATGCTCATGCAGCCTGAAATTAGGAAAATCGTGACCTACGATGAAGAGGTCTTTATTGAAGGGTTCAAGGCGGCCGAGCGTCCTTGGCGGCTTTTCGCGGTAGCAGCCGTACTGACCAATCCCTGGGCGGGTCGTTACGTTGAAAATCTAAAGCCCGAGATTCAGGCATTTGGCCCGATTTTAGGCGAAATGATGACCGAGCGCATGATCGCGCTCGCCGGCAGTGGGCAGGCCATAGAAGCGTACGGTAAAGCGGCCGTGGTCGGACTCAATGGCGAGATTGAACACGCGTCCGGACTGATTCACACACTGCGGTTTGGTAACTTCTACCGTGAAGCCGTCGAGGCCAAATCGTACTTGTCGTTCACCAACACCCGCGGAACGGCCAACGCGCCGATCATGGTGCCCTTAATGGATAAGAACGATGCCGGTCGGCGCTCGCATTACCTGACGATACAATTTTCAATTCCCGATGCCCCCCGTGATGACGAAGTCGTCGTGGTGCTGGGTGGCGCGACGGGTGGTCGGCCTCACCACCGAATCGGTGACCGATATCAAGATTTGAAGGATCTGGGTCATGACCTGGACAACCCAGCCGCGGTCTAACTTCGCCGAATTGCAATGCATCGAGCGAGGTTCCGGTCCCTCGATTGTGTTGATTCACGGTGTGGGTCTGCGGGCCGAGGCTTGGAACGCTCAGGTCACTGCACTCAGCCAGACGTATAGAGTACAGGCCGTAGATATGCCGGGCCATGGCGAGAGCGTTGGGTCAGATCTGCAAAGCCTCGCCGAATTCACTGACGCGATTGCGGCGGGGATTGATTCCCCTGCCCTGATCATGGGGCACTCGATGGGCGCCATGATTGCATTGGATCTGGCGTCTCGGTACCCATGGCTGGTGACCGGTGTGGTTGCGCTGAATGCGATTTTTCAGCGCAGTGTCGAGGCTGCCCGAGCGGTGCAGGTCAGAGCGGCCGAATTAGATGGCCAAACCGTTGCCGATCCCAGTGGTGCGATCCTTCGGTGGTTTGGCGTCGCAAAATCGGCGGAGGCCGATGCTTGTCATTCCTGGCTCACCGAGGTGAATCCGGCGGCCTACCAACGCGCCTACCGCATTTTTGCCCATGAAGACGGGCCGGCGCCCGAGCGGCTGGCGCAGATGGACTGTCCCGCCTTATTCCTGACCGGGTCCGATGAACCCAATTCGACCCCGGCCATGTCCGAAAAGATGGCAGCGCTGTGCCCGGCGGGCGAGGCGCAAATTATTACCGGTGCGGCACACATGATGCCCATGACCCACCCGAATGAAGTCAATAACGCGTTACAGGCTTTTGCCCAACGCGTTTTCCAACCTTGTTGAGGAGCTAACTCGTGGAATTTTCCCTGTTTGCGCATATGGATCGGATGTCCTCTGACCAGTCGCATCAACAATTACACGAAGAATTTATTGAGCTGTGCAAAATGGCTGACGAAGCCAAAATGCGGGCTGTATGGACCGGTGAGCATCACGGGATGGATTTCACCATCGCACCCAATCCCTTGCTGGAACTCGTTAATTTGTCTCATCACACTCAACACGTAAAACTGGGTACCGGCACCATCATCGCCCCTTTTTGGCACCCTATTAAGTTAGCGGGTGAATCGGCAGCGGCCGATTTGATCACCGGAGGCCGGATAGAACTGGGCATCGCGCGTGGTGCTTACAGCTATGAGTACGAGCGACTCCGCCCCGGTATGGATGCATGGGAAGCGGGCCAACGCATGCGCGAACTAACACCCCTGTTACCCAAGTTGTGGCAAGGAGACTGCGCGCATCAAGGCGAGTTTTTCGAATTTCCAGCAACCACGTCGACACCGAAGCCGGTACAAGAGGACGGGGTTCCTATTTGGATTGCCGCTAGGGATCCGAGCAGTCATGAATTTGGCGTCCACAATGGTTTTAACATCCAAGTGACGCCCTTGTGGCAAGGTGATCAGGAAATCGATGTGCTGATGGAGCGGTTTAATGCTGCCTGCGCGACCTATGCGGGCCCGCGGCCGAAAATTATGTTGTTGCACCATACTTACGTGGGGAAAGACGCGGCGGACGTTGACCTGGCGGCCAAAGAGCTGTCGCGCTTTTATTGTTACTTCGGCGCTTGGTTTCAGAACAAGCGGTCTGTCCAACAGGGTCAGATTGATCCGCTGACGGACGCGGAAATCGAGGCAAATAGCCTGATGGCCCCGGACAAATTAGCCAAAGATCTAACCATCGGAACTTCAGCGCAGGTCATTGACCGGATCAAGCGTTATGAGGATCTGGGTTACGACGAATACTCCTTTTGGATCGATAGCGGCATGAGTTTCCAGCGTAAGAAAGATTCGCTGGCCCGTTTTATCGATGACGTAATGCCTGCCTTTGTGTGAGAAACCTATGACCACAATGCCCCACTACTCTCTATTTATCGATGGCCAATGGTGCGAAGGTGCTGAAGGCCAAACGATGCAGTCCATTAACCCGGCGACGGATCTGCCTTGGGCTACCTTTGCGTGTGCCTCATCCAGCGATGTCGAGCGCGCGGTCTCTGCAGCGCGACGAGCGTTGCAGGATCCAGGTTGGCGAGACATGACTGCAAGTAAACGCGGTAAGTTATTGTATCGACTCGCAGAATTGATTGAGCGCGATGCTCAGAAGATCGGTGAAATTGAAACCACAGACAGCGGCAAGCTATTGGCTGAAACCAGTGCGCAGTCGGCCTATGTCGGGGATTATTATCGATACTACGCAGGTCTGGCCGACAAAATCGAAGGTGCCGTACTGCCGATCGATAAACCCGACATGCACGTATTTACCCGGCGCGAGCCGATCGGCGTCGTGGCAGCTATCGTTCCATGGAATGCGCAAATGTTCCTCACGGCAACGAAGTTAGGCCCGGCGTTAGCGGCAGGCTGCACGGTCGTTTTGAAAGCATCTGAGCTTGCTCCGGCTCCAATGTTGGAGTTCGCCAAGCTGATTGAGGAGGCCGGATTTCCGGCAGGCGTGGTATCCGTCATCACTGGCGATGCTGAACAGTGCGCAATCCCCTTGACTCGGCATCCGGATATTGACCGGATCGCGTTCACGGGCG
>JAAXJV010000180.1 GCA_012269655.1 Pseudomonadales bacterium | reverse complement strand
CACGCCCACGTGAGGCTTCTTGATGTAGAACCACAGATCACGAGAGATCGGGTAGGCACCGTCCGCAATGGCGTCAAAAGTGGGTTCTACGCCGCCAATTTTTGCGCCCTTCACCACGTCAGAGTTCTGATCCAGATACGAGAAACCAAAGATGCCGAAGGCTTGATCGTCTTCCTGCAGCTTCTGGACGATCAGGTTGTCCTGCTCACCTGCTTCTACATATGCGCCGTCAGTACGAATCGGACGGCAAGTCTTGGCTTTCGCGCCAGCCGCTTTCAGGATTGCTTTGGCCGCCTCATTCTTTTTGCACAGGCCTTTTTCATTGACCATTTCTTCGAAAGAAGCACGAGTACCTGAAGTGGTCGGCGGACCCATCACCTTGATTGCGAAGTTAGGCAGTGAGGCGTCGATGTCACTCCACTTCTGATAGAAGTTATCCACGAATTCAGAACCGTCTTTGCTGGGCACTTTTGCCGCCAACGCGAGACCTAGCTGCTCACGCGTCAAATCCATGCTGATTCCGCTACGAATGTTAGCCAGTACAATTCCGTCGTAACCGACTTTAATTTCAGTCACTTCGATGTTGTTCGCTGCACAGCGCTCGAGCTCGCTGGGCTTCATCCGGCTTGAGGCGTTACCGATATCGATGAATTCCGTTCCAATACCTTCACACGCGCTTTTCTTACCGACTGAAGAACCGCCCGATTCGACTACCGGAGTCTTCAAGCCCGGCTTCTTACCTACGGCTTCAGCAACGATGGTAGCAAAGGGGAAAACCGTTGATGAACCGGCCATGCTGACATAGTCACGCGCCACGGCAGCGGTGCTGATCGATGCTGCAGCGATGGCAGCGACACTCAAACGTAAAAACATCTTAAATGCTCCTAAAATACAAAACGTCGGACAGCCTGCGCTTTCCGATGGACGTACCTTAGTCGCGCTTTATGACAAAAATATTACGAATGTAACAATTGATCGTACTTTTTGATGGGTGGTTCATCCTGACCCAGAGCTTCCCATTCCAAAAGCCATGGGTGCGCCAGCAATCGGGCCGAATAGTCTGCCAATTCGCAATGCGCAGGCGGAGCATAAGTACGCAGGCGATACATGACCGGTGCATAAAACGCATCGGCTATGGTTAAGGATTCGCCGTACAAAAATGTCCCGCCGAATTGGGCGAGGGCTTCCTCTAACAAATCCTGTACGCGGGAAATATCGGCAAATACTTCGCCAGACAGATCGAAATCCGTCGCTCGGGCTCGAATATTCATAGGACAAGCAGCGCGCAATGCAGAAAATCCTGAGTGCATCTCTGCCACAATCGAGCGAGCATGCATGCGGGCCTTGGTATCCGCAGGCCACAAGGCTGGGGCTTGTTCTGCCAAAGTTTCACCAATGGCTTGGCTATCCCATACCCAACCTGACTCCAATTCCAGTGCAGGCACTAAGCCGCGGCTGGGCACCTGATCGCGCCATTCATCCTGATCAAACCGAATCCATTCAATCTCGGGATTAAGCTCGGCAATTTTGCAAATTAACCAGCCCCGCAACGACCATGAAGAGTAGTTAGGCTGACCAATCCATAATTTAGCCACGATGCAAATCTTCAAGCAGATTGACGGTTTCTTCCCAGCCAATGCAGGCATCCGTAATCGACTGGCCATACACCAGTTGAGCGGGATCGCTGCAGTCTTGACGACCCGCAACGAGGTGACTTTCCAGCATCAGGCCAAAAATACTGCCGGGGTTTGTCCGGCGCTGTTCAATCACGCTTTCAACGACACGCGCTTGATTGCGATGATCCTTTTGTGAATTGGCATGACTAGCATCCACCATCACACTGCCACGAAGGCCGGCTTTCTCGAGTGCTTGGCACGCCTCGGCCACTGCCTCAGGTCCGTAATTCGGACCGTCCGATCCACCGCGCAAAATCAGGTGACAATCGGGATTGCCCTGAGTTTGCACGATCGCAGAAACACCCTGTTTGGTCACCGATAGGAATTGATGACTGTGACCGGACGAGCGAATGGCGTCGATCGCAATACCCACTTGACCACCGGTGCCATTCTTAAAGCCAATGGTGGCCGACAGACCGCTAGCCAATTCCCTGTGTACTTGACTCTCGGTGGTGCGCGCTCCAATAGCGCCCCAACTCACCAAATCGGCAATGAACTGCGGACTGATCGAATCCAAAAATTCAACGCCGGTCGGCAAATCCATCTGTGCCATGTCGCGCAACAGCCCCCGGGCAATATGCAGCCCTTTGTTGATTTCGAAGCTGCCGTCTAGGTAAGGGTCATTAATCAGACCTTTCCAGCCCACCACGGTCCGCGGCTTTTCGAAATAGACACGCATCACCACTTTAACTCGATCTTTAATACGATCAGCCAAAGGCTTTAAACGATGTGCATACTCGCGAGCAGCATCCGGATCGTGAATGGAGCAGGGTCCGACCACGACTAACAATCGATCGTCTCGGCCGTGCAAAATATCCTGGATTTCTTTGCGGTGCTGACTCACGCTTGCGGCCATCTCGGCGGTGGCTGGCAATTCCTCTAACAAAATGGCCGGTGGAATCAGGGGTTTCATTTTGGCGATGCGAACGTCGTCGATCGCCATTTCTGCGTAGGTCATGAGTTGTCTTATCGTTGTCGGTATTAACCGCGTTCTTTTTCGATCAAAAAATTGATCACTTCAAATAATGCTTGCTCGCCGCCGGCGCTGGAAGCGCTAACGCGATATTTGCCGTTAACAATAAACGCAGGCACCCCGGTAATGCCATAAGCGTTAATGCGAGATTCGGTCTGCTTTAGACGAGACTCGGTTGCAAAACCACGATAGTGAAGATCAAAGTCCTTTTCACTGACGCCGTAATTAGCAAAGAAGTCTTTGAGTTCCCCTTCGCGAACCATGCGCTTTTTGTCCAGGTGAATTGCATTAAAGAACGGCTGATGCATCTGTTCGAACACACCGGTCGCTTTAGCTACCCAGAACGCACGGGCATGCGGCTCCCAAGCCCGGCCCAACACGGCAGGAATCTGCTGGAAATCAACGTCATCTGCGATACTTTGTTTCCAGGCATTCACACTGGGTTCCACACGAAAGCAATGCGGACAGCCATACCAGAACAACTCTACCACCTCGACCTTATTCGGATCGTTGGTGCGTACGGGATAGTCCAACTCGAAATAATGCTGTCCGGCTTTAAAGTCTGCCGCCTGAACCCAGCTGACACTCAACGCGGTCAAGGCCGCCAATAACCATTTCATGGATGTCTCCTAATTCTTATGTAGTAGATACAAAAAAGGCGATCATTAGACCGCCTTTCCTGAGGGTGCGTTCGTTAATTGCAACGCTTCTTAACGAAGTCCCTGGATATAGCTGGCAACGGCCTTGATGTCCTGATCACGCATATTCAGCGCGACGCCATTCATCATAGGATGAACTCGGCTGCCATCGCGATAGGTTTGT
>JAAXJV010000248.1 GCA_012269655.1 Pseudomonadales bacterium | reverse complement strand
GAAACACTGATCGCTCAACACAATCGAATGGGTCAACTCGTGGACCAACTCGCCAGCGGTCAGATTGGACGCTTGCGCATGGCTTGCTCGCACCATATTGGCCTTCATCATTTACCCCCCATGCTCAAAGCCTTTCGAGCCACGCACCCCGATATTGAACCTGAGTTGCGCTTTTTAGACTCCGAAGCCGCGTTTGGTGCGGTTGAGCGCGGCGATGTTGATATCGCCCTCGTGACCTTGGATCCAACCCACCCAGGCTTGCAGCAGACGCCGATTTGGCACGACCCCTTGGGTTGGTACGCGGATCCGTCGCATCCGGTGGTTGAGGACTGGAGCCGACTGGCTCAGCATCAAGCCATCCTGCCCGAGCCGGGCACCTTTACCCGTGATCTGGTCGAGCAGACCCTCGCGGGCCAGCAGATTCGACTAACCCAGGTGCTGACGTCGAACTATTTGGAAACCATTTGCGCCATGGTCGACGCCGGCCTGGGCTGGTCTGTATTGCCCAAAAGTCTCGCCAAACCCCATTGGGTTGGTTTGCCAGGGCCGGCACTGTCCAGACAGTTGGGTGTTGTGTCCGAGCCAAAACGTCGGCTGAACGCCAGCGCCGAGGCCTTTATTGCACTCTTGAAGAACGAATCTGCCAAGCCATCAACATAGCTCCGATGGCCACGACACCGGTGGCAACGCCAAAGGCCAGTCGCCCGCCTCCGATCTCGTACAGGACACCGCTGACTGGTGCGCCGAGTGCATTTGCCAAACCAAATCCCAGCGTCGAATAGAGGGCGATACCCCGCCCCAACTGCTGACGTGGAAATTGCTGACGTAAAAATTCCATGGCACCAGCATGAAACACACCAAAGGTAATGCCATGCAATGCCGCGGCAAACAGCATCAAGCCCAGAGATTCGATACCGAGTGCAATCATCGGCCAACGCAGGCAGGCGACCGCCAGTGCCGTCATCATCAGCCAACGGGGGTCAAATCGCGCCAACACCGTACTGAAAAACACCAGGATGATGACTTCAACAATCACGCCCAATGCCCACAACCAGCCGGCCACCAATTGTGAGTGCCCTGCATCCATGGCATAGAGCGTGAAAAACACATTCAGCGGCGCAGTCGAAATCTTGATCAAAAAAGCACTGATCAAGAAAACACTGACCGCCGGCAACATTAGCATGGTCAAAAAGCCCGTATCGGGCGGCGATTCATGCGATTCAACCGCGCGCCCAGGAACCGTAAAGCTCATCAAAGCCAAGGCTCCGGCCAAACCCAACACCCAATAGGGCCAGTACTCGATTGGAAATCGATCGAACCAATACCCACTGGCGATGGCCAAGACGACAAATCCCGCACTGCCCAGCCCACGGATACGCGGATACCAGACCCGCCCACGCTCGCCAAGGTGTTCAAAGGTCACTGCATCGAACTGGGCCAGGATGGCATCCCAAAAGAAGCTAAAGCTACACAGGACCAGGGCTAGGGCCCAAAAGCTGGTGACCTGTGGAAGAAAAAGCGCAATCACTGCGCAGAGTGCCGCGCCTAAGCGGATGATCCAGATTCGCTGGGTCATGTGATCGCCAATCCAGCCCCAGATCATCGGACTGACGACCTTTAGCGATCCGGCAAGGCCCAGCAAAAATCCGATTTCAGAAGGCGATAGACCCAGGCTCGCAAAGTACGGCGCCTGCCACGCGATCAGAATGGCGATGACGCCAAAGTAAATCGCGTAAAACAGCGACAGCCGAGCGATCGGCGCCGGGTTCAAGCCTGGATATTCGGCGTGGGCTGATTGACGTGTCCGTTTTGGCCACGCTGACGCAGCGCATGGTCCAGCAATACGATCGCCACCATGGCTTCGGCGATCGGGGTCGCGCGAACGCCAACGCAGGGGTCGTGTCGTCCGGTGGTGATCACCTCGGCTGGGTTTCCGTTGATGTCGATGGTATCACCGGGAATCTGAATACTGCTGGTGGGCTTAAGCGCCAGGCGAGCCACTACGGGCTGGCCTGAACTGATGCCGCCCAACACGCCACCTGCATGATTCGATTTGAAGCCCGTGGGCGTCATTTCGTCACGATGCTGACTGCCTTTTTGACTGACCACGTCAAAGCCATCGCCGATGCTGACGCCCTTAACCGCATTAATGCCCATCAAGGCATGTGCCAAATCCGCATCCAGACGGTCGAACACCGGCTCACCCCAACCTGGGGGTACGCCATCGGCCACGACCATCAATTCGGCACCGATCGAATCTTTCTCGCGGCGAATGTCCGTCATCAAGGCTTCCAGTGCAGGAATGGCATCGGGGTCGGCGCTGAAAAATGGGTTTTCATTCACAATCGACCAGTCTTTGACCTGACACTCGATATCACCAATGCGGGTCAGGCAGCCGCGGACAGTCACACCAAAAAGCTCTTTCAACGCCACCTTGGCAATAGCGCCTGCCGCGACACGCATGGCGGTTTCCCGCGCACTAGAACGCCCGCCGCCACGATAATCGCGATGGCCGTATTTATGCTGGTAGGCATAATCCGCATGTGCCGGGCGGAACGTCTCGGCAATCTTGGAATAGTCTTTAGAGCGTTGATCAGTATTTTCAATCAACAAACCAATGGAAGTCCCAGTAGTTTTGCCTTCAAAAACACCGGATAGAATCCGAACCTCATCGGCCTCTCGGCGCTGGGTCACAAACTTTGAACTGCCGGGTTTGCGTCGATCCAAATCCACCTGCAAGACTGACTCGTCGATTGCAAGCCCAGGAGGCACACCGTCTACGATACAAGCCAACGCCGGTCCGTGACTTTCTCCGGCGGTAGTGACGCTGAATAAGCGACCAATGGAATTACCCGACATACAGATCCCTTTCGTTTAAGGCGCTGGAGTATAGCCTTGACGCAAACCCCTTGCATCTACCATGAACACGCCGCCATCGCCCTCAGTTTCAGGCCAGATCAGCGGCAATTTGGGCCAAGCGGCCTCGAGCGCCGGCCAACTGTTGCCCACTTCACCCACCAGCCAGGCATCAATTGCGAGCAGCCCCGGCAGATCTGCAAAGATCCGGCGCCAGTGGTCCAGCCCATCCGGGCCCGAGGCCAAAGCCATTTCAGGCTCGTGACGGTACTCGGCCGGCAAGCTATCCATGTCACCCTGATCGACATAAGGCGGATTACAGATCACCAGATCAAAGGGCCCGTGCGCTGACAGATTATTCAAAAGGTCTGACTGAACGGCACGGATACGGCTGCGCGCCTCAAACCGATCAATGTTGCGTTCCGCCACCGCCAACGCAGGCTCAGAAATATCGGCCAATACGACATCCGCTTCCGGCCAGACTTCGCTGGCCAGAATACCCAGACAGCCACTGCCGCAGCACAGGTCCAAAATCCGAGCAGGCTCACGGGTCATCCAGGGCTGTAACTCTTCGGTGATCAGCTCACCAATGGGACTGCGGGGAATCAAGGTATCTGAACTGACTTCAAAGGTCAGGCCATGGAAAACCGCCTTACCCAACAAATACGGAGTCGGAATGTTGTCCTCACAGCGCCTGCGAATCAGCTCGATCAGTTTCTCGCGCTCAGCCAGCGTCAGATTGGCGTCCAGCAATCGGTCATCGCCTTCAAGATCCAGCCCCAGCGCGCCAAACACCAGTGCCACTGCCTCGTCCCACGGGCTCGACGTGCCGTGTCCGTACCACAACGAATATTGATCAAATTGCGTTAACGCGTAACGAACAAGATCTCGAATATTGAACAATTGGTCCTGAAGACGCATGTTTACTCCATCTGAATGTCGCAAGTGTAACGGGAGCGCCGCCAAATGTCCGATTCGCCCAGTTTCGAAGACTTACTCAAGGAAGAGGGCTCGGCGCCGATCCAAAAGATCAGCAAGGTCAAAGCCGACGTCGGCAAAGCGCGAGTCGATCGCGAAGCGCTGGCCCGTGCCCGTCGCCTGGCCGAGAAAGGTCAGGATTTGGATTTCAGTGGTTTCAGCACCGACGAGCCGCCCATGCTAGATCCCAATGCGCTGCTATCCTGGACCCGTGACGGTTTTAATAAGGTAAAACGGCATTTAGACGTGGACCGATTCGATGCGGATTATCGTCTGGACTTACATGGCAAGACCGTGGAGCAATCCGCATTGGCCATTCAGCAGATGCTCGAACGCGCACGTAAATACCGCTGGGCTCGTCTACAGATCGTCCATGGCATTGGCCGACGCAGCGCCGAAGGCAAACCGCTGTTGAAGTCCTATGTGAATCGGTGGCTTAGAGAAGTCGACGACTTGATCGCATTCTCAAGCGCCCGGCAACGGGATGGCGGTGCCGGGGCATTAAATATTTTGACTCGAGGGCTGGTGGACGAGAAATGGCCGCTGGGTTAAGCGCGGTTATTTCTTTTTCTTAACGAACTTCATCATCCGGCGCTTACGCTGCACCTGACGCTGAGTCAGCTCGTTTTTCTTGCCCTCAAAGGGGTTGGCCTTGGTTTTAAATTCCAACGCAATCGGAGTGCCTTTGATTTTTAGCACCTTGCGCAGGGTATTTTCCAAATAGCGCTTCCAAGTCGCCGGAACCGTGGTGCCAAAATTACCGTGCATAATGAAGCGCGGTGGGTTCGCGCCACCTTGGTGAACCATGCGCACCTTGACTCGGCGCCCCTGAGCCAGTGGCGGCGGGTGACTGACCTGAGCGTCTAATACCAGCTCTGTCAGACGCTTGGTCGGCCAACGCTTGGTAGCGGATTCAAAGGCTTCCTCGACACTACCAAACAAATCGCCCACCCCAGTGCCATGCAAGGCCGAGACAAAGTGCTGCCTAGCCCAGGGCACAAACACCATACGTCGCTGCAGGTTAAATTTGATCTGGTTTTTATGGTCGGTATCCAGGCCATCCCACTTGTTAATGGCAATGACCAAGGCACGCCCCGCTTCTAAAACCGTGCCGATCAAATGCAGGTCCTGCTCAACGAGGCCTTCCTGGGCATCGATCACTAAGACCACGACATTGGATTGTTCAATCGCCTGCAAGGTTTTTACGATCGAGAACTTTTCGACTGTCTCGTCAACCTTACCCCGGCGACGTACACCAGCAGTGTCAATCAGGGTATAGGGCGTGCCGTGACGCTCGAACGGAATTTCAATTGAGTCGCGCGTGGTGCCGGGCTGGTCGTATACCACGACCCGTTCTTCACCTAGGATTCGGTTGACCATGGTGGACTTACCCACGTTCGGGCGCCCCACCACAGCGATCCGGATACCCATTTCTTCAGCTTCGTCCATGAGGACTTCGCTGGGCAACTCGGGCAAAACCGCTTCGTCCAACAGGGCATTAACGTTACGGCCGTGGCTGGCAGCAATCGGCCAGGGCTCGCCTAGGCCCAATGCATAGAACTCATTCGAAACGGTTTCGTAGTTCAGCCCGTCAATTTTGTTGACGACCAAAACGTAGGGTTTGTTGGAACGACGCAGCAAATCGGCAAACTGTTCATCCGCGCTCGATAAACCGGTTCGCGCATCCACGATAAACAATACCAGATCGGCCTCGTCCATGGCCGCCATGGACTGCTTAGCCATCTCGGCGTCGATACCCACTTCGTCATGGCTTACGCCACCGGTGTCGACCACCATACAGCGACGACCACGAATATCAGCCGTGGCGTATTTACGATCGCGTGTCAGGCCAGGGTAATCCGCAACCAGTGCATCCCGGCTGCGAGTTAAACGGTTGAAAAGGGTCGATTTGCCGACATTAGGCCGGCCGACCAAAGCAATGACGGGCAGCATCAGTTGTTAATACCGATACGACTCAATCGTCCAGAGTTATCCATGGCGAGCACATCCTGTTCAATGGCAGTCAGACTGATCGCTCCTGACAGTCCTGTCTTAAGCCGGCCAATAAAGGCCCCGTTTTGTGCATCTAGCAAGTGCCCAACACCCAAGGAATCCACCACCATGATGCCTGCGTCAGTTGCAATGGGACCGCTGGGGAAACGAAATTTCAGGCCTGTCTGGCGCCATAGGATCTCACCCGAGGCTGCATTGACTGCCACCACCTGACCATCCAAGTCTGTCGCGTAGATTGCCTGCTCGTCGGTAGTCAAAGGCAGCAACGAAAACACTTCGACGTCCCAACGAACAGAGCCACTCGCGGGATCCAATGCTGACAGACCGGTCTGGGCTCCACCGATGACGATAGAGTTCGCCGCAATCACCGGACTCGCGTCTAAATCTACCAACTCGCCTCGAACACCGGCCAGCGAGCGGCGCCACGCATTTAAACCATCCTGCGCAAGCAGTGCCATGACCTCACCCGAGTCGTTGGGCAATACATATCCACCGTCTACTGCCAAGGGCCGGGCTTGTCCGCGGTAAGCTAAACGCGCGGGAGTGCCTTGGCGCTGCCAAAGAGGATTGCCCTGGAAATCTATTAGAGCGACCGATTCATCGGTTGAACGCACCAGTAAACCATTCTGTCCTGCGGTCGCCGGCACGATGGTTTCACGGCCCCAGTCCCAGCTCCAGGTTGTCTGGCCATTCGCACTGTTGAACGCCCGAATAGAGCCCATGGCGTCTGATAGGACTACCTGGTTACCAATGGCGGTTACGCCTCCTGTGACCGACTGTTCAAGCGACTGCTCCCAGACCACAGAGCCAGTCGCATCCAAGGCAGTTAGAGTCTCACCTGCGGCCGCATAGATTCGATCCCCTTGGACTGCCGGCCACAGCATCGCTGTCTGCTCTGCGCTAGCACCCAGGTTTTCATTCCACTGAACACTGAGCGCGACCTTATCGTCGATTCGGTCTAGTTCTGTAGGCTCGGGACGCTCGGGGGCGCTGGAGCAACCGACCAAAGCAAGGGCAAATCCGACTAGGGCTAACCGTTTCATGGTTTAAACGTCTGCCAATTCGTTAAGTTTGTAGGTCAAAAGCGGCAACGCATTGCCGCCTTCGGCATTTTGCGCTTGCTGATACGCAGCCTTGGCACCTGCACGGTCGCCCTGGGCTAGCAAGGCATCGCCCTGCACTTCCAACGCACGGGCCTGATAGGCCGAGGGATAACTTTGTGACGCCAGACTGAGCGCTTCGGCTGTCTGGTCCATCGCCAGTTGCAGGCCCGCCAAACGCAAACGCGCTTCAGCACCGGTCGGCTGATCGATGGTCACTGAATTCATAACACCCTGCAGTTGCGCTGCAGCCTGCTCCAACTCACCCTTTTCAACCAAGGCTTTGGCAGCAAACAAGGTGGCAAGCTGTGCATATTCGCTGCCAGGATTTGACGTCTGAACATTACTGGCGGCGGCCAATAGCGCATCCAAGTCATCGCCCTGACTGGCTTCGATTACTTTTTGGAACGCATCACTCTGGACTGCTTCGGTGGCGGCTTTATTGTCTTTGTAGGCGGTCCAGCCGAAGTTACCGGCAATGGCCAACACCACCGCACCGATAACAAATTTGCCGTTTTCGTCCCACCACTGTTTGACCGCGGCGACCTGTTCGTCTTCGTCTTTGTAATCCACGAAACTTCCTAACTCTTAATCTGTGTAATCCATTCGGCTTGCGCGACTTGTCGCTGCTCGCCCTGACCCTGCATGGGCTTTAACGTGACGGTCTGGGCCGCCAACTCGTCATCACCCAGTAACACTAACATTTGCGCACCGCTACGGTCGGCTTTTTTCATGCGCGACTTGAAGCTCCCACCGCCGTGATGGACAGCGACACGCAACTCAGGCTGGGCTGCTCGCAACTCGCGCGCCATGGCCCGAATCTGCCCTTCGGCCGCATCAGTGGCTGCCATCATATAGATGTCCGCGTCTCGGCCCAAATCACTCGGGATTTGCTCCATGGCTTCAATCAGCAACAGCACGCGCTCGACGCCCAAGGCAAAACCGACACCTGGCGTTGCTTTACCGCCCAGCTGCTCAACCAGGCCGTCATAACGACCACCGCCACAAATCGTACCCTGAGCGCCTAGGTGATCGGTTACCCACTCGAACACCGTTCGATTGTAATAATCCAATCCGCGAACCAATTTGGGATTGATCTCGTAACGAATGCCCGCCGACTCCAGCCCGGCCTTCAGCCCTTCAAAATGGGCAATCGATTCCTCGCCCAAGAAGTCACTCAGCACCGGCGCATTGGCCAGCAAGGCCTGCGTGTCGGGGTTCTTTGAATCCAGCACCCGCAGGGGATTGGTGTCGATCCGGCGCTGGCTGTCTTCATCCAGTTGCGAGCGGATAGAATTTAAGAATTCGACCAACTGCCCACGAAACGCTGCGCGTTCCTCGCTCTGCCCTAGCGTATTGAGCTGAAGCGTCACGCCATCAAGGATTCCCAGTTCGCGCCAAAGCTGTGCCGTGATTTCGATCAGCTCGACATCAATGTCCGGCCCATTAAGGCCAAAGACTTCGGCACCCATTTGGTGAAATTGTCGGTTGCGTCCTTTTTGAGGCCGCTCATAGCGATACATCGGGCCTGCGTACCAAAACTTCTGGATCTGGTTATACAAAAGGCCTTGTTCGATACCGGCTCGGACGACACCTGCAGTGCCCTCGGGCCGCAGTGCGAGTTTTTCTCCGCCACGATCTTCAAAGACGTACATCTCTTTTTCGACGACGTCGGTCACCTCACCGATGGCGCGGGCGAATAAGCCAACGGGCTCGACAATCGGTGAGCGCAATTGATCGTAGGCATGGGCATGCATGATCTGGCCCCACGCCCGATCCAAACGGCCCCAAAGCCGCGAGTCCATTCCGTAACTGTCGTACATGCCGCGAACGGCTTTGATCGCTTTCATCCTTTGGCGATGACCTGTGCTTCCTGCGCCTGCTTTTCAGCGACTTTTTCTCGAATCTGACGTTCTAACTGATCGACCAATTCTTCGTTCTTGACCTTGCCGGCTGGAGAACCACCGACATACAGCAAGTTATTCGGTGTGCCGCCGGTTAGCCCGATATCGGCTTCTTTGGCCTCGCCCGGCCCGTTCACGATGCAACCGATGACCGCCACGTCCAACTTAGTCGGAACGTCTTCCAGTCGCATTTCCAACTCATTCATGGTTTTGATGACGTCAAAATTCTGACGAGAGCAGCTTGGACACGCGATAAAGTTGATGCCTCTTGAGCGGATGCCCAACGACCGCAAAATGTCGTAGCCGACTTTGACTTCCTGAACCGGATCGGCCGCCAGCGATACCCGCAGGGTGTCGCCGATGCCTTCGGCCAACAACATGCCCAGCCCAATAGCGGACTTCACGCTGCCGCTGCGAAAGCCACCGGCCTCAGTAATACCCAAATGAAGCGGCTGCTCAATCTGATCCGCAATCAAACGATAAGCACCGACCGCCATGTGCACATCCGAGGCCTTCAAGCTGACTTTGTAGTCTTGGAAATCCAAACGATCGAAGTAGTCGATGTGGCGCATGGCCGATTCAACCAAGGCTTCGGGTGTGGGCTCGCCGTACTTTTTCTGTAGATCTTTTTCGAGCGATCCCGCGTTCACTCCGATACGGATCGGAATACCTTTGTCCCGTGCCGCTGACACCACCGCCTGAACACGATCCTCCCGTCCAATATTGCCCGGATTGATGCGTAGACAATCGACGCCAAGCTCGGCCACCTTCAATGCGATCTTGTAGTCAAAGTGGATGTCCGCCACCAAAGGCACCTTGACCCGTTGACGGATCTGACCAAAGGCGTCGGCTGCATCCATACTCGGGACTGACACACGCACAATGTCTGCACCGGCTTCAACCACCGAATTGATCTGAGCGACCGTGGCGGCGACCTCGGTGGTTTCGGTATTGGTCATGGTCTGAACACTGATCGGGGCATCTCCGCCTACTTGGACAGAACCGACCTGAATCGGGCGAGACACCCGACGCTTAATTTGATGTTGGAATTTCATGCGATCTCTACGGCAATTGAATGCGCGCAACATTTTGCCGTGCGCGTTCGCTCAAATCTATGGCCTGATTATCAAAGGTCAACGTGGTGACCTGAACGTTGCCGACCAAAACATTGAATGGACCCGGACCCGTCAATTCCACCACGTCATCGGCATTCAGCAGATCACCCACAAGCCGCTCGTTATCGGGGCCGGTAATCTCGACCCAACTGTCCCCTGCAAAGGTCAGACGCAATCGATGATCGTCTAGATTGGCTGTGGCCGATTCAGGCAGATCGACGGGCAGCGGAACCGCTTCGGCGACTGCTGGAAGTAGGGATTCAGTTTCTGCAGGAGTCGTAGCTGGTGCAGGCGCAGCCTCGGGTTCCGCTTCGACAACTGGCTCGGCGGCAGGTTCGTCCTCGGCCGACACGACTTGCACTTCGGGTTCAGGCTCAGGGGCTTCCTGGACAAGCTCTGGCTCGGGTGTTGGTTCAACCACGGCAACCGGCTCTTCAACCGGCGCCGATTCAGATTCCACCATAGGCTCGCTATCGGCTTTCTCGGTGGCCGTTAGCAGCGGCAATAAAGGCTCAGATTCAATCGGCTCACTACCATTTCGAGCGACTTCGGCCGGCGATAGCCAAACCGTGATCTGACCGATGCCGCCGGCGGCAAATAACCACACCGCTATGGCTGCTACCAGAACGAAAAGGGTATAGCGTCCCGCTTTGGGCTTTTTGGGCAAACTGTCCGGATCGACAAAGGGCGAAACCGGCGCCTGAAACCCCTCGGGGTGGTCTTTACGCCAGTGGTCAAACTTATCCAGAACATCGGCCTGATCCATGCCCAGTTCGCGCTGCAAGTTGGTAAGGTAACCCCGCACGAAGGGCAAACCCGGCAGTTTGTCGTAACGATCTTCTTCGATCGCTGTCATCGCCGTGGCTGAGATCCGAACCGAGGCAGCGAGTTCCTTGACCGTTAGTCCCGCGGCTTCACGTGCCTCTTGAATCGCTTTGCCCGGCAGTTCTGGCGTCTCCAGGATGACATCGTTTGACACTACTTCCACTCCTGCCAGGCCGAGAATTCAGCCGAATTGCTAAATTGGTTACGCAGCAACAGCTCGTAGCTGGCTTGCGAATTCCGATCGCCCGTCGCTTGGGCAATCCGAATTCCGACCCATAGACTCCGAGATGTCTGCTGAGCGCGGCGAACATACTGACCATAGTGGTAGGTCGCCCGCTGTAAGTCGCCCGCGAGGAACTGACGCTCGGCCAATACCAGATTGGGCAAAGGGCGACGGATATCTAAGCGGTTTGCTCGCTCGTAGGCCGCCAACGCCAAATCTGGTTGTCCCAGACGGTCGCGGCACTGCCCTAAGTTTTCAAAGGCTTGTGCACGGGCGCTATATAGCGTGTCCGCCGTTACCTGCTCGAGCGCTTGACAAGCCGCCTCAATTTGATCGGTGGAAAACAGGAAATTGGCGTAAATCTGTCGACCTCGGGTGAAATCCGAGTGCGCAGCAAATAATTGATTGTAAGCAACCTGTGCCGGCTGCACGTCGCCTTGCCTTTCCAGCATCACGGCTTTCGCCAGCATGGCCTCTTGATCTTTAGGAGCCAGCGCTAAAGCCCGCTCTAAGGGATCCACCGCACGGTCGAAGCTGCCCTGTTCGATATAACTCAGTGCCAGGGTAGTCAAAGTTTGAACACGTTCGTTGCGTTGCGATTCGCTGAGACGGGGTTCGGATACGGTGGCGCAGCCCGCTATCCCCATCATCAAAACCATCGCCAAATACCGCATTACTGAACCTGTTGTAGTTTTATATACCGTTCGCTGCGACGGGTTTTGTCCATCACACTGCCCACCAATTGACCGCAGGCGGCGTCAATATCGTCACCCCGCGTGGTACGAACCGTCGTGATGATATTCGAATGTACCAGCTTTCGTTGGAAAGCCTCAATAACAGGGCGCGGGCTGGTTTTGTAATCTGTTCCCGGGAACGGATTGAATGGAATCAGGTTAACCTTGCAGCGGATGCCGGTCTTTTTGATGAGCCGAGCCAACTGATTGGCATGCTCGAGCTGATCGTTAACGCCATCCAGCATGGTGTATTCAAAGGTCACGCTGCGATTGTCCGGCAGCGCATCTAAATAGCGCTGAGTAGCGGCAAACAGCGTGTCGATGTTGTACTTCTTGTTGATCGGCACCAGGACGTTGCGCAGCTCGTCGTTGGGGGCGTGCAATGAAACCGCAAGGCTCACGTCGATCTCGCTACCCAATCGATCCAGGGCCGGCACCACACCGCTGGTAGACAAGGTCACCCGGCGCTTGCTGATGCCATAGGCATCATCGTCCATCATGGTGCGCATGCAATCCACGACAGGCTCGTAATTCAGTAAGGGCTCCCCCATGCCCATCATGACCACGTTGGTCACGCGGCGCTCGGCGGTGTCCAATACTGGCAGGCCGTAGGATTTCGCGGCCAACCAAACCTGCCCGATGATTTCGGCCGGAGTCAGGTTCTTGTTAAAGCCCTGCTTACCGGTCGAGCAAAAACTGCAGTCCAGCGAGCAACCCACCTGCGAGCTGACACACAGGGTTCCGCGCTTGCCGTCGGGGATGTAAACCGTCTCGATGGCACTGCCGCCATCGACTTTCAGCACCCACTTACGGGTACCGTCTTTTGAGTCGCCCTGAAATAGCACTTCAGGGGCTCGAATTTCAGCCACCTCGGCCAAGCGCGCACGCAGCGGCTTGGCGAGGTTGGTCATGTCGTCGAAATTATCAACGCCATATTGGTGAATCCACTTAAAGATCTGACGGGCACGGAAGGCTTTTTCGTTCAAGCTGTCGCTCACGAATTCAACCAACTGTGCCTGGGTCATCCCCAGCAGATTCGTCCGCTCCATTTAGCGGCTGTGTACTTCGGTTTCAGCGAAGAAGTAAGCCACTTCGCGGGCAGCGCTTGCAGGGCTGTCTGAACCGTGTACCGCGTTCGCGTCGATGCTCTCAGCAAAGTCAGCGCGGATGGTGCCGGCATCAGCTTCTTTGGGGTTGGTAGCACCCATCAGGTCACGGTTCTTGGCGATGGCGTCTTCGCCTTCCAACACCTGAACCACGACGGGGCCTGAAGTCATGAACGCAACCAGGTCACCGTAGAAAGGACGCTCGGCGTGCTCAGCATAGAAACCACCGGCTTCTTTGTCTGACAGGTGTAGCATTTTTTGCGCAACGATTTTGAGGCCAGCGGCTTCAAAACGAGCCACGATCTGGCCGATTGCGTTTTTGCCCACAGCGTCGGGCTTGATGATGGATAGCGTACGTTCTAGCGCCATGTGAGGAGCTCCTATTATCTAACGGAAAAATTTCGCGCGGATTATAGGCTAAGTACGCTGTCAATACAGCATTAGACGGAAAAAGACTCGCCGCAGCCGCACTCGCTGACCGCATTTTCGTTATGGAAGCGCAGCCCTTTGTTAAGGCCCTCGGTGACCAGATCGACCGTAACCGCATCCATCATGGGTAACGAGAGGTCATCTACAAATACCGGGACTCCATGGAAATCGAGGGCCACATCGTGGTCGGTCGGCGCCGTGACAAAGTCAACGATGTACATGTATCCACTGCAACCGGCGGGTTTGACGCCCAGACGAATGCCCTGGGCCTGTTCGTTTTGTGCCAGTTGGCGGCCTAGGTGTGCCGCTGCAATTTCAGTGACTTGTAAGCTCATGCAGTTTTACTCATTACCCCTACGGACTTCGCCAGCAGGTCCAAAAAACGATCCATGTCGGTTAGGGTGGTAAAGCGCCCCCAACTGATGCGCACAGACGACAGCGCTCGATCGCGGCCCAGTCCCATGCCCATCAGGACGTGAGATGGGGACACATCCGCCGAATTACAGGCACTGCCGCTGGATAAACATACGTCTGGCAGGCTGCTCATCAAAAGCTCAGCGTCACAACCCGGAAAATGCGCATTTAAAAGCGTCGGAACGTCGCTTTGCCCATTGAAGACAGCTCCCATGTCGCTCAGCGCCTGCTGAGCACGCTGTTTTAACAAGCTGTAGTGAGCCTGATCGGCATGATCCAGAGTATCCGCCAACTCGTAGGC